>NZ_JBSFYQ010000011.1:0-195270 GCF_053599855.1 Micromonospora sp. NPDC005161 | reverse complement strand
CTCTTTGCCTACTCGACGCTCTTCCGTGCTGCGCCGGGTCGCCGCCGAGCGGCTGCCCCGGGCGCTGCGGGCCGTCTTCGCCCGCCGCGCGGCCGACGGCGCTCATGCCGACGTCACCTACCCCGACGCGATCGAGCAGAACGCCGGCTCCGCCCCCGACCGGCCCGCCGCGGTCGGCGCCGCCTCCGCCGCACGCCACGCGGACGCCCCTGCTTCCGCCGCACGCCACGCGGACGCCCCTGCTTCCGCCGCCGACCACGCGGACAGTCCCGCTTCCCCCGCACAGCGCGCGGACAGCCCCGGCTCGGCCGCACGCCACACGGACACCCCTACCTCCGCCGCACACCGCACGGATGCCGCCGGCCCGGTCGCCGGCCGCGCCAAGATCGTGCCCCTCGATGCCGCCCGATCCCGGACCCACCGCCTCGACGCCGCCGTCGCGGCACTGACCGTGACGCGGCCGGCCGCCGCAACCCACCCGGCGGGGCCGCGCCGGCATCCCGGCACGCCGGCGACGGCCCTGCCGCCCCGGGTCGGCCGTCCGGCGCCCGCGCGGCGGTTCCGGACGACCGCCCCGGCGGGCGACGTGCCGCCGGTCCGATCCGCCGCCGCCCTCGCCCCGGCCCGCGCGGGGCGGGCGAACGCGCCGACGCCGCGCTCCATCGCGCGTGGTGACCGGAGCCCGGAGGTGGGCCGGACGCTGGCACCGGTCCGCGCGGCACCCGCCGCACCGGAGTCGTCCGGGCTGCGGCCCACGCGCCAGCGCGGCGCGCTGACCGTCGTCCGTGCTGCGCCCGGCGTGGCGCGCGCCGTACCCCGCCCGCCGTTGATCCATCCGCTGGGCGGCCTTGCCGCGTCCGCGTGACCGTTCTGGCGACGATTGCGCAAGGGCCCTCGCCAGGCCTCGCGATCCAGCCGACGACCACCGTCGTGCCGCCCGCCCACTGGCCGCCACACCGCCTGCCCGGCGGCGCCGGCAGCCGTCGACGTCTGGGGTGACCTGGGCAACGGTGCCTCAGCGGGAGTGCCCTGGCCACGAAGGTGCGCAGCTGGGTCGCCGCGCCGACGGGTCCGACGCTCAGGCCGTGGCGAGGAAGGCCAGCACCCGCGGCCAGGTCGCCGCGGCGGCGTCCGGGGCGTACTCGGCGAGGTCCGGGTCGGTGAACAGGTGCCCCGCGCCCGGGTAGCGGAACACCGTCAGGTCGGCGCCGACGTCGGTCATCTCCCGTTGCCACTCGTCGACCTCGTCCGGCGCGTCGTACGGGTCGGGGTCGGCGAGGTGCAGCTGTACCGGCAGCCCGGCGCGGGCGGCTTCCGGCGCGCCACCGGTGCCGTGCAGCAGGAGCAGACCGGCGGTGTCGGGGCGCTCGGCCAGCAGCGCCCCGGCCACGCCGGCGCCCATCGAGAAGCCGGCGAGCACGGTCTCCGCCGGCAGCTCCCGCAGCGCCGCGCGGGCCCGGTCGAGCACCACCTCCTGGCCGATCTTGTCGAGCAGCGCGAAGCCCTCCTCGACGGTGTCGGTGGCCTGGACGCCGTAGAGGTCGGGCGTGACGACCCGGTGCCCGGCGGCACGCAGCCGGTCCGCGGCGGCGCGCACGGCGGGCCGCAGCCCGTACACGGAGTGGAACAGCACGACGTGTCGCATCCGGTCATCCTGCCCCAGCTGGGCGGCCGTGCGAGGTGGGCACGCGGGGCGGCCGTCAGACCAGCGCGGCCAGCCGGGCCACCAGTTCGGACGGCGGCGGCATCGCGGCGATCTCCCGGCCGACCTGCCCGGCCGCGGCCCGCAGGCCGTCGTCGGTGAGCAGCCGGGTCAGCGTCCGCGGGGTGATGTCGCGGGGGCGTAGTGCCAGGCCGGCGCCTCGACGGGCCACCAGCTCGGCATTGTGCCGCCGGTCCCCCGGACCGACGGTGGCCAGCTGCGGCAGGCCGGCGGCGAGAGCGCCGAACGCGCTGCCCGCCCCGCCGTGGTGGACCAGCGCCGCGCTCGCCGGCAGCGCCTCGTCGAGCGGGATCCAGTCGACCACCCGGACGTTGCCGGGCAGCGCACGGGTCGAGCGCGGGTCCGGCCGGACCAGCACGATTTCGGCGTCCACCCGGGCGGCGGCCGCGACCACGGCAGGCATCGGCCCCCGGTCGCCGGGGCCGGTGAGGGTGCTGCGGGTGACCAGGATCCGGGGCCGCTCACCCGGCTCCCGCAGCCAGGCCGGGAGCTCGCCGCCGCCGACGTAGGACGTGTACCGCATCGGCCAGCCGTCCTGCCTGGTCACGCTGGGCGGGGCGACGGCGAGGGCCGCGGCGGGCGGCGGCAGCTCGGTCAGGTCGTGCCGGCGCAGCGCGGCGCCGAGTCGGGCGGTGGTGGCGCGGACCAGGTCCCGTCCGTCGAAGAAGGCGTTCTCCTGCCGGACCGCCGGACCGCCGGCACGCCCAGCCGGGCGGCGGCCACCGCGCCGGCCACCGCGAACGGCTCGTGCAGCACCAGATCCGGACGCCACCGGGTGGCCAGCGCGACGATCGGGTCGGTGAGCTGGTCGTTGAGCGCCCCGAAGAGCAGGCCGGCGCCCCGGGTGCCGGCCGTGCCGGCCAGCTCGGCGCGGGCGACGAGCGGGTGGCGCGGCAGCACGCGCAGCGCGATCCGGCCGAAGTCGAAGCCCGGCGCGATGTCGTGTACCGGCAGGCCGGCGTCGGCGGCGGCCAGGCCGCCGCCACCGGTCGCCAGCAGCACGTCGTGGCCGGCGTCGCGCAGCGCGACGGCGAGCGGCACCAGCGGGAAGACGTGGCCGACGAGCGGCGCGGAGACCACCAGGACACGCATGGGCGGATCCTATGTCGACGGTGGCGACGCCGGTGTCCGGCTGCGGCCCCGGAACTCGGCGACCACCTCGCCGTCGTCCCGGGTGACGGTGACGTCGTAGATGCCGCTGCGGCCGTAGCGGGTGCGCTCGGTGGCGCGGGCGGTGAGCAGATCACCGGCGCCCGCCGGCCGGACGAAGGTGATCTCACCGCCAGCCGCGACGGTCACCGGGCCCCGGCTGTTGCAGGCCAGCGCGAACGCGGTGTCGGCGAACAGGAAGACGAAGCCGCCGTGGGCGATCGCATGACCGTTGAGCATCCCCTCGGTCACCCGCATCCGGGCCACCGCCGCGCCGTCGCCGGCCTCGACCAGCTCGATGCCGAGACCGCGCGAGGCCACGTCGGCGGCGAACATGTCGTACGCCGGGTTGCGCTGTTCCGCCACGTCAGCCGGCCCGCCGCTGGTCGACGATTCGCCGCATCTTGCCCACCGAACGCTCCACCGCGTCCGGGGCGAGCACCTCGACCGCCACGCTCACCCCGATGGTGTTCTTCACCAGCTCCACCAGGGTCGCGCCGGCGCGCTCGGCGGCGTCCACGGCGACCTCGGCCCGCCGCTCCACCCGCACCGTCAGGGTGTCCAGCCGGCCCTGCCGGTCGAGTACGCACTGGAAGTGCGGCGACAGCTGCGGGGTCCGCAGGATCAGCTCCTCGATCTGGGTCGGGAAGAGGTTCACCCCGCGCACGATCATCATGTCGTCCGTCCGGCCGGTGATCTTCTCGATCCGGCGCATCGGGCGGGCGGTGCCGGGCAGCAGCCGGGTCAGGTCCCGGGTCCGGTAGCGGACGACCGGCATCGCCTCCTTGGTCAGCGAGGTGAGCACCAGCTCGCCCTGCTCGCCGTCGGGCAGCACCGCGCCGGTGAGCGGGTCGATGATCTCCGGATAGAAGTGGTCCTCCCAGAGGTGCAGCCCGTCCTTGGTCTCGACGCACTCGGTGGCCACACCCGGGCCCATCACCTCGGAGAGCCCGTAGATGTCGACCGCGTGGATGTCCAGCCGGTGCTCCATCTCCCGGCGCATGTCCTCGGTCCACGGTTCCGCGCCGAAGATGCCCACCCGCAGCGAGGTCGCCCGGGGGTCGAGGCCCTGGCGCTGCATCTCGTCCACGATGGCCAGCATGTAGCTGGGCGTGACCATGATGACCTCGGGTTCGAAGTCGCGGATCAGCATGACCTGGCGTTCGGTCATGCCGCCGGAGACCGGGATGACGGTGCAGCCCAGCTCCTCGGCCCCGTAGTGCGCGCCGAGCCCGCCGGTGAACAGCCCGTAGCCGTACGCAACGTGCACGCGGTCGCCCGGACGGCCGCCGGACGCGCGGATCGACCGGGCCATCAGCCGGGCCCAGGTCCGCAGGTCGTCGCGGGTGTAGCCGACCACGGTCGGCCGGCCGGTGGTGCCGGAGGAGGCGTGCAGCCGGGCGACCCGCTCGCGGGGCACGGCGAACATGCCGAACGGGTAAGTTGTCCCGCAGCTCCGCCTTGCCCGTGAACGGGAAACGGGCCAGGTCGTCGAGGTCGCGGCAGTCGTCGGGATGCACCCCGGCCGCGTCGAACGCCCGACGGTAGTGCGGCACGTTGTCGTACGCGTGCCGCAACGACCAGCGCAGCCGCTCGCGTTGCAGGGCGCGCAGCTCGTCGATGCCGGCGCGCTCGATCGGCTCCAGCTCCTCGGGACGAGGGGTGCGGTCCTGCATCGCCTGCCTCCTTCGTGCGACGGGCCCGGCCGGGCTCCGGGTACCGTACGCCCGGCCTGGTGGGCCGACCATCGCCGCCCCGGAGTGGAGTCAGCGGGCGGTAGGCAAGCGGTGCAGCGCGGCCACCAGCGGGGCCAGCTCCGGGGTGGCCTCCCCTTCGGCCAGTGCGGACGTCAGCACCTCGTCGTGGGTGGGTCTGGCGTGGGCGAGCAGCTCGGAGCCGGCCGGGGTCAGCTCGGTGTAGATGCCGCGCCGGTCGTCGGCGCAGAGGATCCGGGTGAGCAGGCCGCGCTGTTCCAGACGGGTGACCAGGCGGGTGGTCGCGCTGCTGGAGAGCGCGGCGGCGCGGGCGAGTTGGCTCATCCGCATGTGCCAGCCGTCCTGTCGGGAGAGCGCGTCGAGCACCGTGTACTCGACGACGGACAGGTCATGGGTGGCCTGCAACGCCCGCTCCAGGGACGTCTCGATCAGCCCGTGCAGGGCGGCGAGGGTGCGCCAGCCCTGCGCGCGGATCTCGACCGCGTCGTCGGCGATGCCCATGACGGCCTCCTGGGATGTGATCTGACCGGCCCCAGGCTACCACGCTTGCGCCTATATGAAGCGCGTGCAACTATCTCGTTGTTGGCGCGGGTAGTTGCACGCGCCGAATATCTGACCCCTCCCCGATGGGAAGACCATGCCCGTACGCCCCACGTCCATGCCGCCCGGCCTGATCGCGCTGGCCCTCGGCGCCTTCGGCATCGGGCTCACCGAATTCGTCATCATGGGTCTGCTGCCCGAGGTGGCCGCCGACTTCGCGGTCACCGAGCCGGTGGCCGGCTGGCTGATCTCCGGCTACGGCCTCAGCGTGGCCGTCGGCGGGGTGGCCCTCACCGCCGCGGTCACCCGACTGCCCCGCAAACCGGTGCTGCTCGGGCTGATGGTGCTCTTCATCATCGGCAACCTGCTCTCCGCGGTCGCCGGCGACTACGGCGTGATGATGGCCGGCCGGATCGTCGCCGCGCTCTGCCACGGCGCGTTCTTCGGCATCGGCGCCGTGGTGGCCGCCGGACTGGTCGCGCCGGCCCGCCGGGCCGGCGCCATCGCGCTGATGTTCGCCGGGCTGACCATCGCGAACGTGCTCGGCGTCCCCTTCGGCACCCTCCTCGGCCAGCACGTCGGCTGGCGTTCGACGTTCTGGGCGATCACCGGCATCGGGGTGGTCGCGCTGATCGGGCTGGCCCTGCTCATCCCCGGCCGCGGCACCGTCGACGCCCAACGCCCGGCCGGTGGGCTGCGCGGCGAACTGCGGGCCTTCACCCACCCGCAGGTCTGGCTCTCCCTGGTGATCACCGTGCTGGGCTTCGGCGGCATGTTCGGCGCGTTCACCTACATCGCCTACACGCTCACCGAGGTCAGCGGCTTCGCCACCAGCGCGGTGCCGTGGCTGCTGGTCCTCTTCGGCGTAGGGCTCTTCGTCGGAAACCTCCTCGGCGGCCGGGCGGCGGACGTGTCGCTGTCGCGCACCCTGATCACCGTCCTGGCCGTACTCACCGTGGTGCTCGTCGGGTTCGCCCTGACCGCGTCGAGCCCGGTGCTGACCGTCGCCTCGCTGGTGCTGATGGGCGCGTTCGGCTTCGCGACCGTCCCGCCGCTGCAGATGCGGATCATGCGGTACGCGCACCAGGCGCCCACCCTCGCGTCGGGCGCGAACATCGCGGCGTTCAACCTCGGCAACGCGCTGGGCGCCTGGGTCGGCGGGGTGACCATCGCCGCCGGGCTCGGCTACACCGCACCGATCTGGGCCGGCGCCGCGCTCACCCTGGCCGGCCTCGGTGTCCTACTCGGGGCGCTCCGGCTGGCCCGCCGCAGCGGGGCGCCGACGGCCGACGCGGACCTGGCACCGACCGCGGCCTGACCCGCGGCGGCAGTCGCGCGAGAGGAGAGCCGGGCCGGGCGGATGACCGACCCGGCTCCCCTGTGATCATCGCTCTGCCATGTTCTCGCAATTGCAAGTTATGTGCAACAAGGTCTGGACAAGTGTCTCGTTCGGTAACTAGCCTGATCCATATGACTCCTTACATCACGGATCCGTCGGCGTGGCAGGAGAGCTGGGACCGCCAGCAGGAGGCGTACCTACCGGACCGGGAGCACCGGTTCGCCGCCATGCTCGACGCCGTCGACGCGGTCCGCGACGGCCGGCCGCCGCGCGTGCTCGACCTGGCCGGCGGCACCGGCACCATCTCGCTGCGGGCGTTGACGCGTTTCCCCACCGCCGAGGTGACCCTGCTGGACCTCGACCCGGCGCTGCTGGCCATCGCCCGCGCCTCGCTGAACGACCGGGCCACCGTCGTCACCGCCGACCTCGGCGCCCCCGAATGGCGATCCGCCCTGCCTCACGACGAGTACGACGCCGTGCTCACCGCCACCGCGCTGCACTGGCTGCCGGCCGAGCGGCTCGGCCGGCTCTACGGCGAGGTCCGCGATCTGCTGCGGCCGGGAGGGATCTTCGTCAACGCCGACCACATGCCCGACGACACCCTGCCGGAGCTGACCAAGCGGCTGCTCGACCGGGCGCGGGACCGGCGGGCCGCCCGGTACGCCGCCGGGTCCGTGCTGTCCTGGTCGGACTGGTGGGACCGGGCCGGCGCCGATCCGGTGCTCGCCCCGCTGGTCGCCGAGCGGCACGCCATCTACCCGACCGGGCACAGCCCCGAGTGGAACCCCCCGGCCTCCTGGCACCTGGCCGCGCTGACCGCGGCCGGCTTCAGCGAGGTCGGCACGGTGTGGCGCGGCGGCACGGACGCCGCGGTCGCCGGGGTGCGCTGACCCACCAGCCCCGCCGGCCGGCGTCTGCCGCGCCGGTCGGCCCGGCGCTCGGTGGGTGGACGATATACTGACGCCGGAGCAGGAGCGCTCCCGGCGGTGGGGCCCGCCGTCCCGGGGACACCGGGAGAACCGCGACGCCGCTCGCCAACGGTCCCTGCCAGTGACACCGTGCTGGTGGGGAGGCATCATGTCCGGACCGCTCGACCCGCGTACCGACCCCGACGTCGACCTGCGCGTCCCCGCCGACCGTGGCGAGCTGAAGGCTCATCCCGCGGCATTGCTCGCGGCGATCGCGGCGGGCGGGGTGCTCGGCGCGCTGGCCCGGGCCGGCCTGCAACACGCCCTCCCCCACGCGCGGACCGGTTTCCCGTGGGCGACCTTCGGCATCAACCTGACCGGCTGCCTGCTGATCGGCGTCCTCATGGCGGTGCTCGGGCACGTCGGCGGCGGTCGACCGCTGGTCCGCCCGTTCCTCGGGGTCGGGGTGCTCGGCGGGTTCACCACCTTCTCCACCTACGCCGTGGACGTGCAGCAGGCGGTGGTCGCGGGCGCCCCGGTCACCGCGCTGGCGTACCTGGCCGCGACGGTGCTCGGCGCCCTGGTCGCGGTGTGGCTGGGTGACGCCGCCGCCGCTCGACTGCTCGACCGGGACCGCGACGACGGGCGGGCCGTCCGGTGACCGTGCTGCTCATCGTGCTCGGGGCGGCCGTCGGCGCGCCGCTGCGCTACCTCACCGACCGGGCCGTGCAGGCCCGGCACCACTCGGCGTTCCCGTGGGGGACGTTGACCGTCAACGTGTTCGGATCGCTGCTGCTCGGCGTACTCGTCGGGCTGCCGGCCGGCCCGGCGGTCAGCGCGCTGCTCGGCACCGGCTTCTGCGGCGCGCTGACCACCTACTCCACCTTCAGCTACGAGACGCTGCGGCTGACCAGGACCGGCAACCGGCTCCTCGCGCTGGCCAACGTGCTGGGCAGTGTGACCGCCGGGCTCGCCGCCGCGACCGTCGGCTACGTCCTCGCCCGGGCCCTGACCGGCTGACCCGTTCCCGGCCAGCGGAGACCGCTGCGGCCGTCCGGGCCGGCGCGGTCGTCGCCCATCGGGCGGGGCAGCGGCCACGACTCGGCGGCGGCGCTCACCACTCGATGCCCTTCTGGCCCTTCTGGCCGGCGTCCATCGGGTGCTTGACCTTGGTCAGCTCGGCCACCAGGTCGGCGGCGGCCACCAGGCGCGGGTCGGCGTCCCGGCCGGTGATGACCACGTGTTGGAAGCCGGGACGGTCGGCCAGGGTGGCCACCACCTCGTCGACGTCCACCCAGCCCCACGTCATCGGGTAGGTGAACTCGTCCAGCACATACAGCCCGTAGCGCTCGGCGGCCAGGTCGCGTTGGATCTGCCGCCAACCCTCCAGGGCGTCCGCGGCGTGATCGGCGTCGCCGCCACGCTGGATCCAGGACCAGCCCTCGCCCATCTTGTGCCACGCCACCGGCGCGCCGTGACCGGTGCGCTCGTGCACCTCGCCGAGGGCCCGGAAGGCGTTCTCCTCCCCCACCCGCCACTTGGCGCTCTTGACGAACTGGAACACCCCGACCGGCAGGCCGGCTGCCCACGCCCGCAGCGCCAGCCCGAAGGCGGCGGTGGACTTTCCCTTCATCTGTCCGGTGTGGACCATCAGCAGCGGCCGGTGACGTCGCTGCCGGGTGGTCAAACCGTCGGCGGGCACCGTGCTCGGCTTTCCCTGCGGCATCAGGCGGTACGACCGGGGCCGGGTGCGGCGGTGGGTGCGGCGGAGAGCCCGCCGAGCGGATCATGACGGTGTCCGTCAATGAAAGAGACGCCGTGCGTCATCGGGTCCTCCTCGGGTGTCCACGCCCTGGGGTACATCCCGACGGCCGAAGTATCCTGGCTTCCGGATCGACGCTCTCCCCCGGCCTTCCAACCGCAGACACGCGGCCGTGACTCACGAGGGGGGATCGCTCCCCGGTGACAGTGGCGGGACCGCGTCGGAATCACACCGACTTCCTTCACTGCCGTCAGGCCGCGAATGCTGCCACACCCGTCCGTCGCCGGTCAACGCCGACCCCGGCCTGGCCAGGCGAATGACTCTCATCGATATCTGGCGGTTGAGGCGTGCTCGGACGCCGCATCGGAACGCCCCGGGTCAATGCGACGCGTCCTTTGCTCTGCTTCAGCCAGCGCAACAGTGACGACGCCTTTTCGTTGCGCCCGGGTAAGCAGAGCAAAGGGTGCGCACACGTCCTCTGGCCTGCCCCGATCGCCCGGTGGGACGGCGGCTCACGGCCACCTCGACGGACGCGGCCACGCTCAGCGGGCGTGGCGTTCCGGGTGGGCACGGCTCCAGGTGCGCATCCGTTCCGGGTAGCCGGTGCGGGCCGCCTCGTACAGCGGCACCGCGTGCTTGCGGGCGATGGCGCCCGCCGCACGCGGGGTGCCGGTACGGCGACGGATCCACTCGCCGTCGTGTGCGATCGCCACCACCGTGGTGTCGGTGGCGGTGGTCTCCGGCTCCAGGTAGAACTCCACCCCCCGCCGGCTGGCGATGAACGCCTCGAGCGCGGCGAGGTCGTCCCGGGTCGCCTCCCGGTCCAGCTTCGTGGGGGTCGCCTCGGCGCCCCGGGCCCGCCGACTGAACCAGCCCATGACCGACTCCTCTCCTCGACGCCCATCCAGTGCACCACCGTTTCCTGGCAATACGCTGCACGCCGGGTGAGAGTGGGCTGACCGAGCCGCGGCTGGAACCCGCAGCGCGTGAGCGGTGTCATGAAGGTGACCCAACCGGAGGTACCCCTGGACGACGACGTGCTCGTCACCCGCGCTCGGGCAGGTGACCTGGAGGCGTACGACCTCCTGGTCGCCCGGCACACCGCGTCCGCGTACCGGACGGCGGTGCTACTCGGCGCGGGCTCGGACTCCGAGGACGTCATCCAGGAGGCCTTCGTGAAGGGGTACCGAAAGCTCTCCCGCTACCGGGCGGAGTCGTCGTTCCGCTCGTGGCTGCTGGCGATCGTCGCCAACGAGACCCGCAACCTGCACCGGTCACGCACCCGCCGCGACGGCCTCGTCCTGCGGGCCGCGGCGGCGAACCCGGCTTCGGAGATCGCCGAGGACGACGCGGTCGGCGCGGTCCTCGCCGGGGAGCGCCGCGCCGTGCTGGTGGACGCTCTGCGCCAACTGCCGGTACGCGACCGTGAGGTGATCGTCTGCCGGTTCTTCCTCGATCTCAGCGAGGAGGAGACGGTGGCGACGTTGGGCTGGCCGCGGGGCACGGTGAAGTCGCGGACGTCCCGGGCATTGGCGAAGCTCCGCGGCTTGCTCGACCGCGAGGAGGTCCGGAGTGGATGACCTCGAGAGGGAGCTGCGTGGCCTCTCCACCTGGCTGGAGACACCCGACGCGCCCGACGTGACCACGCGCGTACGCGCTCGGCTCACCGAGCCCCCGTCCCGGCGGCGTCGGTGGCGCGCCTACGCGGCGGCGGCGCTCGTCGCCCTGCTCGTGGCGGTGCTACCACCGGGACGGGCGGCCCTCGCCGACGCCGTCGCGGGGCTGCTGCGCTTCGCCGGAGTCACCGTTGTCACGTCGCCCGACCCGGTGCTGCCCACCGGCACCCCGTCGCCGTTGCCCGCGCAGCGAACCGCGGCCCTGGATGAGGCGCAACGGGCGGTGCGCTTCCCGATCCGCCTACCGGCGAAGCTCGGTCCGCCCGAGCGGGTGCTGGTCGCCGATCCCGACGACACGGGCGCCTACCGGGTGGCCACGCTGCTCTACCACGGGGGCGCGCTGCGCATCGACGCCTTCGATGGTCGGCTCGACCTGGCGTTCCACAAGCAGACCAGCCGGCCGGGAGCGGAGTGGGTCCAGGTCGACGGCGACTTCGCCGTCTGGGTCGGCGGCCCGCACGTCCTGGCCTACGTGGATCGCACCGGACAGGTCCGGATGGAGACCGCCCGGCTCGCCGCCTCGACCCTGATCTGGCAGGGGGCCGACGCGAGCTACCGGCTGGAGGGCGACCTCACGAGGGCCGAGGCGATCGAGATCGCCGAATCGCTGGACTAGGCGTACTCCCAGGAAAGCTCGGACGGGGAACTTGGCGGGCGCGTCCGGTGTCTTGATGGTGCGAGGACGTTCTGACTCATCGACAGGTATTCGGAAGGGGCGAGATGGGTGCATGGGGCAGGTTGCTGATGGGGTCGGTGCTCCTGCTGACGGCGTGCACGACGGCCGGCCGGTCGGCCACGCCGGTCGACGCGCCGACCAGCACGACCTCCGCGACCGCAGCGACGGGTTGCGGCCCGCGGATCGAGACGGGGTCCCTGCCCGACTGGGCGGACGCCGGGTTCAGCGGGGACGCCCGGGTCCCGCACGTCTTCGGCGCGAAGGGCGACATCGTGGCGGTGCTGTTCGCTCACCCGCTCGCTCAGGTCAGACAGGACGGGTCGAACAACAAGATCCTCTGGGTCTCCCGCCCTGCCTCGACATCGTCCGAGACGACGTCGCCGAAGGCCCTGGCGATCACCGCGACGCTGTACGGCACCGACACCAGGGTGACCCGCGAGGTCGCCGGCGGTCCGGGTCCGTCGATCATCGACATGCCGCACGCGGGTTGCTGGAAACTCGAACTCCGCTGGTCCGGGCACACCGACACGATGGATCTGGTCTACACCGACCGGCTGCCCTAGACACGTCGCCCCCTAGGCTGCGGGACGTGCCCAAGGACGTGCGGGAGGCGGCGGCCCGTAACAACGCCGAATGGTGCGACGTGGTCTGCGGCAGCCACGGGCTGGCCGGCCGGACCGACGCGGACGCCTGGTCGGTCCCCCGCCGCTCCCCAACCTGGTACCCGGACGCGGTCACGCTGCGCCCCGGCGTCGACGTCGATGCCCTGCTGGCCCGGATCGACGCCAGGCCCGGCGCCTCGGTGAAGGACAGCTTCGCCGACCTCGATCTGTCCCGGTACGGCTTCCGGGTGCTCTTCGACGCACAGTGGATCCACCGACCACCGCTGGATCCGCCCACCGGCGCTCCGCTGACCCCGGTCACCACGCCGACGGAACTCGCCGTCTGGGCGGCGGCGCACGGCGGCGGGTCGCTGTTCCGGCCGGCACTGCTGGCCGACCCCGGGGTACGGATACTGGCCCGGTACGACGACCGGGGCACGGTTCTGGGCGGCGCGGTGGTCAGCGGCGACAGCGCGTACGGGGTCTCCAACCTGTTCGCCCACACGGTGGACCCCCGCGAGATCTGGCACGGCGTCCTCGCCACCGTGCCCCGGGTACCACTGGTCGGCTACGAATCCGGCCCTGACCTGACCCCCGCCCTGACAGCGGGCTTCACCCAACAGGGCCCCCTCCGAGTCTGGCTCCGCGACTGACCCACCCCACTCCCCCACACCCCGGTGATCATGGAAGGCGGCGGCGGGGTCAGCCGAGCAGGGCCAGGTCTTCGGGGGTCAGGTGGAGGGCGGCGGCCGCCACGTTCGCCGTGAGGTGCGCCGGGTCGCCGGTGCCGGGAATGGCCAGCACGTGCGGCCCCTGGTGCAGGGTCCAGGCCAGGCGTACCTGGTGCGGGGTGACGCCGTGGGCCCGGGCGACGGCGTCCACGGCCTCGCCCTGCTCGGCGCTCGCGCCCGCCTCCCGGCCGGTGCCGGCCAACGCGAAGAACGGCACGTAGGCGATCCCCCGCTCGCCGCAGGACCGGACGAACTCGTCCTGCTCCCGGTAGGCGTCCACCCCGTAGTTGTTCTGCACGCAGACCACCGGCGCGATGTCCGCCACCTCCTCCAGCTGCCCGGGCCGGACGTTGGAGAGCCCGAGGTGCCGGATCAGCCCGGCGGCGCGCAGCTCGGCCAGGGCGCCGAACCGCTCGGCCAGCGGCACCGTGCCCGGTCCCCGGCCGAGCCGCAGGTTCACCACGTCCAGGCGGTCGAGGCCGAGCCGGCGCAGGTTCTCCTCCACCTGGGCCCGCAACCGCGCCGGGGTGACCGCCTCGGTGAAGCCGCCCACCAAGTCGTACCCGAAGCCGACCTTGGTGGTGATCACCAGATCCTCGGGGTACGGGGCAAGCGCCGCCCGGATCAGCTCGGTCGCGTAGCGCGCCGGGCCGATGCCAACCCCCAGGGTCCCGCCGGGCGAGACGTAGAAGGCGGCGGTGTCGATGTGGTTGACGCCCAGCTCCACGGCGCGGCGCAGCAGCGCGATCGCTCGGCCGCGGTCCGGGTTCGCGGTGATCCGCATGGAGCCGAAACCCATCCGATGCACGGCGCGGTCGCCCAGGGTCCAGCTGCCCGCCGCGGCGGCGGTGATCAAGTCGGTTGGCATCGGGCGACCGTAGCCAGCCGGGGCGCGCGGCGCAGTCGGCCGTGCGCCCGATACCGCTCGGCGGCGTTCCAGGTTAGATTTTCTGTGCTGGCGAGGTCGGTCCGGCGGCGCCCGGCGGGCGCAGCACCGGCACCAGCGCCAGGGTCGGCAGCAGCAGCAACGGCACCACCAGCAGCGCCTGCAGGATGCCGACCCGGTCGCCGAGCAGCCCCAGCAGCGGTGGCCCACCCAGGAACGCGGTGTAGCCGATCACCGCGACCACGCTCACCCGGACGGGCGCGTGCGCCTCCTCGTCGGCCGCCGCGCTCATCCCGACCGGGAAGCCCAGCGACGCGCCGAGCCCCCAGAGCGCGACGCCGACGATGGCGACCGGCCCCGAGCCGGCCAGCACGGCCAGGCCCGCGCCGAACGCGGCGAGCAGGACGGTGCTGGTGAGCACCGGCACCCGACCCCACCGGTCCAGCGCGACCGTGCCGGCGGTGCGACCGAGGGTCATGCCGACGACGAAGACGCCGAAGACCACCGCGCCGGCCGCCTCGCTCAGGTCCCGGCCGTCGACGAAGGCCACCGCCAGCCAGTCGTTGGCGCTGCCCTCGGTGAACGCCGCCACCAGCACGAAGAGCCCGATCAGCAGGGTGCGCGGCTCCCGCCAGGCGGCGAGCTGGGCGCGGCGGCGAGCGCGCGGGCTGGCGTCCGCCGTATCCTGCGCCTCGTCGACGACCGGCTGGGGCAGGAACGACCGGGCACCGAGCACGGTGCCGGCCAGCACCACCACCGCCACACCGGCGAGATGCGCGCCGACGGGCAGGTCGAACCGGGCCGCCCCGGCCCCGAGTGCCGCACCCGCCACCGATCCGAGGCTCCACGCCGCGTGGAAGCGGGGCATGACGGTACGCCCCAGGCGCCGCTCCACCGCCGCACCCTCGACGTTCATCGCCACGTCGCAGGCGCCGGAGCCGTAGCCGAACGCGGCCAGGCCCACCGCGACGACGACGACCGAACCGGCCACCGTGGCACCCAGCCCGGCGACGGTCAGGCCGACCGCGACCAGCACGGTGGCCAGCGTCACGGTGCGGGCCGCACCGAGGCGCTGGGCGAGCAGGCCGGAGGTGGGCATGGCGAGCAGCGCGCCGATGCTCATCGCGAGCAGCAGCAGGCCGAGCCGGCCGGCGGAGAGGTCCAGCGCCTCGCGGACCGCCGGCACCCGGGAGAACCAGCTGCCGACCGCCAGCCCGTTGAGGGTGAAGACGACGGCCACGCCGTTGCGGGCGGTCCGCACGGCCCGGGAGGGCGCCGGGGCGGTGGCCGGGGGGACGGGCGGACTGGTGGCGGCGCTCACGGGGACGGTTCCTCTTTCTCGGGGTGATCTCCTGGCACGATCGCACACCTGAGAGCGCTTCCACCACAACCGGGGTGACCGCCCCTTACCGCCGGTGGCCCAGCCGGGGCATGATGCCGGCAGGCGTCCGTCGGCCGGACGACTGGTCGGGGGAGGAAACCATGACGGCAGCCGCGCACCGGCCGGCCACGCTGGAGGACGTCGCGCGGGCCGCCGGGGTGTCCCGGTCCACGGCGTCGCGGGTGATCGCCGGGACCGGGTTCGCCTCGCCGTCCGCCCGGGAGCGGGTCGCCGCGGCCGCCGACCAGCTCGGCTACGTGCCCAACCCGGCCGCCCGGGCACTGGTCCGCGGCGGGGGCGTACGGCTGGTGGTGGCGGTCGCCGGGCCCAGCGCGGCGGTGCTGGACGACCCGTACGTGCACCGGGTGGTCGGCTCGGCGGCCCGGGTCTGCGCGCCGGCCGCCATCGGGGTGGCGCTGCACTGGCTGCCGCTGGGCGAGCCGAACAGCCTGGACCAGCTCGCCGGCGACGGCAGCGTGTGCGGGGTGGTGCTGGTGAACACCACCGAGAACCTGCTGGACGCCGTGCCCCGGTCGCTGCGCGGCCGGGTGGCCTCGATCGGCATCGGCTCGGCCACCGTCCCGTCGTTCGACGTCGACAACGGCGCCGGCGCCGAGGAGGTGCTGCGCCACCTGTACGCCGGCGGTCGCCGCCGGATCGCCATGGTGGCCGGCCCCCGGTGGCTGCCGTGCTCGCAGCGGCCGGTGCAGGCGTACCGCCGGCTGATGCGCCAGGCGGGGCTGCCGGAGCGGGTGCTGCCCGGGGACTTCACCGCGGCGCGCGGCCGGGCGGCGGCCGACGAGGCGTTGCGGCGCTGGCCGGACCTCGACGCCGTGTACGCGATCAGCGACGAGACCGCGTTCGGGGTGATCGCGGCGCTGCGCGAGGGTGGGGTGCGGGTGCCGGGCGACGTCGCGGTGGCCGGCTTCGACGACATCCCGCTGGCCGGGATGACCGCCCCCGCGCTGACGACCGCGAGCCACCCGGTGGGGCGGATCGCCACCGCCGCGGCCACGGCCGTGCTGGACCGTCGTCCGACCGCGCCGGTGACCCTCTTCCCGTCCGCCCTGGTGGCCCGCGACAGCGCCTGACCCGGGCCAGGCCCTTCGCGCCGGCGGCGCCTGACCCACTGCGGGCGGTTAACCGGTGGCGGGCCGGGTAACCGCGGCGCACACCCCGCCGACAGCGAGGAACGGTGACCCGTGTCCGAACTCAGGCCGCCGCGGCAGGAGCCGGCGGGCGTTTCCCGCCCCGGCCGGTTGACCGCCCGCGCCCACCCGCCGGTGGCGCCGGCGCCCGCCGGGCTGGTGCCGCTGAGCGCCCCCGGCGGTGGGCTGTTGGCGATGGTGTACGCCCCGGAGCCCGCCGCCGACGACGCCGCGTACCGGCTGGTGGTGCTGCTGCACGGGGCGGGCGGCTCCGCGCGGCAGGGGCTGGACCTGCTGCTGCCGGTCGCGGACGCGCACCACCTGCTGCTGGTCGCCCCGCAGGCGGTCGCCAGCAGCTGGGACCTGATCGCCGGGGGCTTCGGGGTGGACGTGCGGCGCATCGACGAGCTGCTGGCCAGCGTCTTCGACGGCTACCCGGTGCGCGACGTGACGTTCGGCGGGTTCTCCGACGGCGCCTCGTACGCGCTGTCGCTGGGCCTGACCAACGGCGACCTGGTCGACGCGGTGCTGGCCTTCTCCCCCGGTTTCGCCGCGCCGCCGGCCACGCACGGGCGGCCGCGGATCTTCGTCGCGCACGGGGTGGACGACCGCGTCCTGCCGATCGACATGTGCAGCCGCCGGCTCGTCCCGCACCTGCACGACCTGGGCTACGAGGTCACCTACGAGGAGTTCCCCGGCGGCCACGAACTGCCCACGTCGATCCGGCGGTCCGCCACCACCTGGCTGACCACCTGACGCCGACCGCTCGGGTGCGGGTCAGACCGGGGGAAGACCGAGGGCGTCGTCCACCCGGGTGAGGACGGCGACGTCGTCGTCGGGGTTGACGCCGCGCAACAGGTCGATGGCCGTGGCCCGGACCTGGCCGATGATCATCGCGAGTGGGAGGGTCTGGGTCGGACCGAAGAGCTGTCCGACGGTGCGCACCGCGGCCAGCGCCGACTCGTCCGCCCGGCTGGCGTGCCGGTCGGCTGCCTCGTCCCGCCCGTCCAGGTCGGCGGCGAGGGCCGCTCCGGCCTCCCGGACCGCCTCGGCCAGCGCACGTAGCGCCACGCCCAGCTCGGGCGGCGCCGGGGACTGCAGCCGGCTGAGCGTCACCCCGGCGCGGGCCAGCACGCGGACGTTGCGTACCGCGTAGTCGATCTGCCGGATCGACTCGTCCACCGACCGCAGCCGGCCGATGTGCCGGCGCCGGCGCACGTTGAGCCGCAGCGCCTCGCCGGCCGCGAGCACCCCGTCGCGCAACCCGTCGACCCGGGCGTCCATGCCCCGCGCCCGGACCAGCGCGGCGACCGCGCCGGGCTCGTCGCGGCGATCCAGCGCGTCGGCGATCCCGTCCAGCAGCCCGGCCAGTTCGTCGAAGGTCCGCCGCACCTCGGCGACCAGCGGGGCCAGCGGGTGCCGGGCGTCGACCAGCAGGCTGACGGCGAGCGCGACCGCGCCGCCGATCAGCGCGTCGACGAAGCGGAACGGCACCAGCGACCCGTCCGGCGGTGCGACCACCACCAGGTAGAGCGCCGAGACCGCGGCCTGCACCAACGTCACACCGGTGGCGCCGAGGGCCGCCGAGAGCAGGATGGTGAGCAGGATGACGGTGAACACCGTCCAGGTGGTGCCCGGGCCCAGCGCCTGCACCACCAGGTCCGCGACCAGCACCCCGGCGGCGACACCGAGGACGACCTCGACGGCCCGCCGGATCCGTTGTCCCCGGGCCTGGCCGAGGACGATGAGCGCCGCCGCCGGAGCGAAGAAGGGCTGCGGGTGCCCGACCAGCCGGGTGGCGAGCAGCCAGGCCACGGTCGCCGCGACGGTCGTCTCCAGCACCGGCCGCCAGTCCCGCCGCAGCCGGTCCCCGGCGACCCGCAGCCCCCCGAACCGCACCTTCGCCCACCTCCCGCACCCGGTCACCGGCACCGCGCCGGCGTCTGGCGGCCGCCGGAGCGCCCCTCGCGATCGTCTACCATCGCGCCATGGACCCCCTCACCGGGCTGCTCGACGGTCCCCGGGCCCGGGGCGCCTTCCTACTCCGCTCGGTGCTCGACCCGCCGTACGCGCTACGGATCGAGGACCGGGCGCCGCTCACCGTCGTGGCGCTGGTCAGCGGCACCGCCTGGCTCGTACCGGATGACGCCGCCGCGGCGGCGCTGCGCCCCGGCGACGTGGCGGTGCTGCGCGGGCCGGACGGTTACCTCGTCGCCGACGACCCGGCCACCCCACCGCAGGTGGTGATCCACCCCGGTCAGCGCTGCACCACCCTGCGCGGCGAGCCGCTGACCGAGTCGATGGCGCTGGGCGTACGCACCTGGGGCACCGGCCCACGCGGGTCGACGGTGCTGCTGACCGGCACGTACCAGTTGCCCGGCGAGGTGAGCCGACGGCTGTTCAGCGCGCTGCCGCCGCTGCTGGTGGTCCCCGCCGACGAGTGGCGCAGTCCGCTGGTCCCGCTGCTGGCGCAGGAGGTGACCCGGGACGCCCCCGGCCAGGCGGCGGTGCTGGACCGGCTGCTGGACCTGCTGCTGATCGGCGCGTTGCGTACCTGGTTCGGCCGCGTCGACGCGGCGCCCGGCTGGTACCGGGCGGCCGGCGACCCGGTGGTCGGCCCGGCCCTGCGGCTGCTGGAGAACGACGCCGCCCGAGGGTGGACGGTCGCCGCGCTCGCCGCCGAGGTGGGCGTCTCCCGGGCGGTGCTGGCCCGCCGGTTCACCGAGCTGGTCGGTGAGCCGCCGATGGCGTACCTGACCGGGTGGCGGCTGACGCTCGCCGCGGATCTGCTGCGCGAGCCCGACGCCACGCTGGGCGCGGTGGCCCGGCGGGTCGGCTACGCCACCCCGTACGCCCTGAGCACCGCGTTTCGTCGGGTCCGCGGGATCAGCCCGAGCCAGCACCGGATCGGCGCCACCGCCGGCTGATCGCGCCAGCGGGGTCAGCTGCCGGTCAGGGCGTGCAGCAGGGTGCGAACGGCGGCGGTCAGGTCGGCCCGGCTGGCCGGGCTGCCGGGCGCCGGGGCGGTGAGCGCGCCGGCGCCGACCAGCCGGTCGAAGAGCAGCCCGTCCACGAACGCGACGAACTGGTCGCCCTGCCGCTGGGGGTCGGGGGCGCCGGCCCGGGTCAGCAGGTCGCGGGCCTGGACCCGCAGGCCGGTGCCGTGGTGCAGGATGCCGCGCAGCTCGGGGCGGTGCACCGCCTCCAGCAGGCAGGCGTAGCGGGCCAGGGTCCGGCTGCGTCCGGTGCTCAGCCAGCGGTCGAGCACCTCGGCGACGCCGGCGGCGAGCCGGTCGAGGTCGTCACCGTCGAGCCGGGGGCCCGGCGTCGGGGGTGGCGGGCCGGTCGGCAGGTCGTACACCTCCAGGTCGGCCCGGTCCCGTTCGGCGAGCCGTCCCACCACTGCCTCGATCAGCGCCTGCCGGGTCCGCAGGTACGCGGACGTGGTGCCGGGCGGCATGTCGGCGCGACCGTCCACCGCCCGGTGCGTCAGCGCTCGCATGCCGCCGTCGGCGATCAGCTCGATGGCCGCGTCGGCCAGCAGCGCGATCCGGTTCGTCCGGGCCGTCACGCACCTCCCCCTTCCGGTGGTCCGCAGGTAGTATCACTCTTCTACAGCTGTAGAAAGGTGGTCGACATGGACGACCCGCACGCGGTGGTGGTCGGCGCCGGGATCGGCGGACTCAGCGCGGCGCTCGCCCTGCACCGGCACGGATGGCGGGTCACCGTCCTCGAGCGCGCCGCCGAGCTGCGCGAGGTCGGCGCCGGGCTGACCCTGATGGCGAACGCGCTGCGCGCGCTGGACGCACTCGGCCTCGGCCCGGCCCTGCGCCGTGGCGAGCACGCCGAGGCGCCCGGCGGCATCCGCGACCGGCACGGCCGGTGGCTGTCCCGGGTGGACGCGGCGGAGATGACCCGCCAGCTGGGCACCACGGCGCTCGGCGTACACCGGGCCACCCTGCACCGCATCCTGCGCGAGGCGCTGCCGGCCTCGTCGCTGTTGACCCGGGCGGAGGTGGAGCACGTCGAGCCCGGCCCGGACCGCGCCGAGGTGCGCTACCAAGGGCCCGCCGGCCTGCAGACGCTCGCCGCCGACCTGGTGGTCGGCGCCGACGGCCTGCGCAGCCGGCTGCGCGCTCAGCTCTGGCCGCAACACCCCGCCCCGGTGTACGCGGGCTCGACGGCCTGGCGGGCCGCCATCGCGTTCCCCGACCCCGTCCCGGCGGCGATCAGTTGGGGCCCGGCGGCCGAGTTCGGGATGGTGCCGCTCGGCGCCGGCCAGGTCTACTGGTACGCCGCGCTCACCGCCCCGCCCGGCGGCCACGCCCCGGACGAGTTGGCGGTCGTCCGGGAACGCTTCGGCGACTGGCACGCGCCCATCCCAGCGCTGCTGGCGGCCACCCCACCCGGGGTCGTGCTGCGCAACGACATCCACCACCTGGCCACACCGCTGCCCTCGTACGTGCGGGGGCGGGTGGCGCTGCTCGGCGACGCCGCCCACCCGATGACGCCCAACCTCGGGCAGGGCGCCGGCCAGGCGATCGAGGACGCGGTCGTGCTCGGTGCGGTCTGCGCCGGCGGCGCCGAGGGGCTGCCGGCCGCCCTGGCGGCGTACGACCGGCAGCGTCGTCCCCGTAGCCAGGCCATCGCCCGGGCCGCCTTCCGCGCCGGCCGGTACGGCCAGCAGCTCCGCAACCCCCTCGCCGTGGCGGTGCGGGACGCCGCGTTGCGGCTCACCCCGGCCCGGGCGGCACTTCGGGGCATGGCCCGGTACGCCGACTGGCGGCCTCCAGGGGGCTGAACCGGTCCCGGCGGTCGTTTCAGCCGGCGGTGGCCGCGCCCGCGTACTTGGGTGAGGCGAGGAACCGGGTCAGCACCTCGACGGTGCCCGGTGTGTAGGGACGGCCGTCGAGCACCTCGTCGCGGGGCACGAAGACCATCGCTGCCCCCTCGCCGAGCACCACGTCCTCCTGCCGGGCCCGGGTGCCGCCGATGAAGTAGTGCTTGACCCGCTCCAGCTCCGGCAGCGGCTGCACCGCGAACGGGCGCAGCGGCCCGTCTGCGCGCAGGCCGGTCTCCTCCCACAGCTCCCGCTCGGCGGTCTGCTCCGGCGTCTCCCCCGCCTCGCCATGCCCGCCGGGCAACCCCCACGCGTTGGGGTGGTAGCGGGCGTTGCCGTCGCGCAGTTGCAGCAACAGTTGCCCGTCGGGATCCACCAGCAGCACGCACGCGACCACCGTCATCCAGTCAGCGTAGACCCGGGCCGGTGGCCCTGTCGGGTAGGCGCTCGCGCGGTGGAAGGTGTCCGATCATCGACGGCCTTCGCGACCGGTTGTAGCGCCGGGACGAGTCCCGTAGGCCCGCTCCCCCACCGCCACCAGCCGCGCGGGTGGCGGCATCGCCGAGCATTCCGCGCAGGCCGAGGCGTACGCGGTCGCGGCGTCCACGCCGAGCCGCCCGGCGAAGGCGTACTCGTCGGCCAGGGTGATGTCGAAGATGGCCGGGTCGTCGGTGGGCGAGCACGTCCGCCCAGCCGGCCAGCCCGAGCCGCTCCTCGGCGTCCACGATGGGCTCCAGGTGGACATGCAGCTCGACCTTCGGGGTGTGGCGCTGGGCTGGCGTCATCGTGGTGCTCCCGGGTCCGGTCGACGGGGCACCCAGCCTGTCGCACCCCGGCCCCGGCCGGCCTCCCCCACCGAGGGATCTCCGGCGTGAAAACCGCGATGGGCCCAAAACTCCAGGGTAATCATTTCTGCCGCCGCCGGCCTCGGCCGAACATGACAGCACGCCGGTAATATCGGCGACTGCGTTGTGACTGATCGCTGACTGCTCATGGTGAACGCGATCACACACACTGAGCGCATGAACAGGAGAGTCAACCGCGGTAAGGCACTCCGCGTCGCGGTGTGTCTCCTCCTTCTCGCCGTTCTGAGCGGCTGCATTCAGGACGGTCGAGGGCGCAGTGACCTCGTCCGGCACGCACCGCCAACGCCCGATATCGTTCTACCAGTATTTCCGGGACTAGAACGACCCGTGTTCACCCGATTCTGGGCCGCTCAACTCAACATGGGGCTCACCGTCAACACCGACGACACAGTCGACGGGCAGCTGCTGCTGACTGCTCACAGGTCCCGGCTGGTCGCCTGGAACAAGACCATGCCGGCGGCCATCGCCGAGTTGCGCCAGAACATCCCCGCGCTGCCGCCCGGCGAGGAGTCCGGCTACGAGGACAGCAATCTCTTCGGCACCCAGATCAGTTACCGCAAGGCGCCGCTGGCGACCTTCGACAGCGAGAGCGTCAAACTGGTCCGGGACGGCGATTTCTACCGGTTCACGTTGCCGCTCGACCCGAAGAAGTACGGCGGAAAAATGGCCGAGCAGAATCCGCAACAGCAACAGGCTTTCCTCAAGTTGATGTCGTTCGAGATCTCGGTGACATTTCCCGGCCGGGTGATCGATTCCAATGGCACCGTCAACGGCCGGTCGGTCAGCTGGAAGGTGGACTCCAACCAGGACAAGCCGACCGAGCTGCGGGCCGTCGCCGAGGCGCCGCCCCGACCGTCGGCCTCGCCGGTCGCCGCCGCCGACGGAGGCGGGTTCCCCTGGCTGCTGATCGTCGGCGGGTTGCTCCTCCTGCTGCTGCTCGCCGCGGTGGGCGTGTTCCTGCTGCGTCGCCGCCGCCCGACGGCGCCGGCCGCACCCGGCCCGACCTCGCCGGGCCCGCCCGCCGGCGCGCCCGGGCCGGGCTGATCCATCCGGTGGCCGGCCCCGCCGGCCACGCCCGGCACCGGCCGCCCCGCCACGACGGCGACCGGCCCCGGTGCTCCCACCACGGGAGCACCGGACCTCACCACCACCACATCCCGGTCGCACCATCGCAGAAAAGGGGGATCGCCATGAACGATCTCTTCACCTGGGCCGCACTGGGCAGCCTCGCCGGCGCGAGCGCCGCCACCCTGCTGGCCACCAACGTCATCGGCGGGCTGATCGGCCCCAGCGGCGACAAGCTCCGCAAGTGGATCGCCATCGGCATCGCGCTCCTGCTGTCCTACGTGACCGCGGCGTTCGCCGACGACGCCGGCGGCGAGAAGTGGATCATCGCGTTCTTCAACGCGCTGGTCATCTTCTCCGCCGCGCTCGGCGTCAACCAGTTCCCGCCCGGCAACCGGCAGGCGACCCAGCCGTCGCCGACCCAGGTCGCGCAGGGTCGTGAGCCCCGAGTCTTCCGCTCCTGGGTCTGAGGGGTGACGTCATGGTCTTCGGATTTATCAGCGCCGCGGTTCAGGTCGGCTTCGGCGCCCTGTTCGGCTTCCTCGTCGGCGGCCCGATCGGCCTGCTGATCGGCGCCGTCGTGGGCCTGCTGGTCGGCGCGGCCTTCGGCTGGGCGGTGGCCTCCGCCGGGGTGTACGCGGCGGACGCCCGCGGCGTCTTCCTCTTCGTCGTCGACCACACCTGGAGCCTGCTGAACACGGTCGTCGGGGCCATCTACCTGGCCGTGCACCTGCTCTTCGGGCACTCGCTGGACCGGCCCACCTCGCAGGGCAGCGGTCGGGTCAGCGTGGTGGAGGGGGTGTCGCCCCGCTACGCCACCACCATCGGCACCGTCTGCGCCGGCTCCAGCTCCGGCATCCAGCGGCACGAGGACGTGCACATCTTCCAGGGTCGCCTGCTCGGCCCGCTCTACATCCCGCTGGTCCTGGCGAACTACGTGCTGTTCACCATCGCACCGGTGTGGCTGCTCTACCACGACCACACCAACGCGCCGATCAACCGGTTCACCCGGTACTTCGAGATCGGCGTCTACCCGCACGTGTGGAACGAGGCCATCGCGTACCGGATCCAGGGGACGCCGCCGCGATGAGCACCGACGGGCGCGGACCGATCGAGACGGCGACCGCCGAGTTGGCCGCCTGGCTGACCAACGCGGCCGGGGAAGCCGTCCCGATCGGTCCGCCCCGTACCGACGGCGACGCCGCCGGGCTCACCCTCTGGCCGATGGAGCTGCGCCCGGCGCGGCAGACCCGCTCCAGCGGCGCGGTCCGCGAGCCGTACCGGTTCACGGTCCGCTACCTGCTCTGCGTGACCGGTCCGGCCGGGCTGGACCGGCTCGACCGGGTGCTCGCCGCCGCGACCCGCGACGGTCGCTACCCGGTGGTGCTGGAGGCCGGTGCGGCGCCGCTGTGGACCGCGTTCGGCACCGCGCCACGCCCCGGGCTGCTGATCGACGTGCCGACGCAGGTGGATCATCCGACCCCGGCCGCGCCGCCGGTGCTGCACCCACTGCGGCTGCGACAACTGGAGTCCCGCACGCTCACCGGCCGGGTCGTCGGCCCCGAGGAGCAACCCCTCGCGGAGATGCGGGTCGAGCTGCCCGGCACGGCGTCCGCCGCCCGCACCGATCCCGACGGCCGGTTCCTGATCGTCGGCGTACCGCACGACCCCGAGCACCCGGGCCCGGTCCGACTCCGGCTGACCGGGCGCGGGCTCGTGCTCACCGCCGAGGTCGACCCCGCCGAACCCGACATCGTCATCGTCTGCGCGCCACCGACCCGCTGACGCCCACCCGCACAGGAGGACCGATGCCCAGCTACTTCTCCCCCGGCATCTACGTCGAGGAGGTCCCCAGTGGCGCCCGACCGATCGGACCGGCGAGCACCAGCATCGCCGCCTTCGTCGGCATCGCCCCGGACCGCTCCGCCCAACGGGGCAAGGCGGTGCCGGTCAACAACTGGACCGAGTTCCTGCGGCTCTACGCCGGCGGGGAGCAGGCGGAGAGCACCCCGCTGGCCCGGGCGGTCTTCGGCTTCCTGGACAACGGCGGCGCCCGCTGCTGGGTGGTCAACGTCGGCGAGGGCGGCGCGATCACCGGCACCGGGCAGCGGCGCGGCGGGCTGCAACTGCTGGAGGCGATCGACGAGATCTCGATCATCGCCGCCCCCGGCTTCCACGACGTCGTGGCGCACGAGGCGCTGCTGAGCATGGCCGAGCGGACCCGCACCATGGTGGCGATCTGCGACCCGGCGCCGGACATCGACGACATCTCCGCGTTGACCCGCGTCGCCACGCCGTCCTCCGGCAAGCCACCCAAGCCTGCCGACGGCGCGGGCAGCGGCGCGGGCGGTCCTGGTGGCTCGGGCGGGCATGAGGGTGCGGCGTACCGGCCCCGGCAGTCGGAGTTCGGCGCCTTCTACTACCCGTGGCTGCGCGTACGCGACCCGATCAGCGGAGAGCTGGAGCTGACCCCGCCGAGCGGTCACCTGGCCGGCATCTGGGCCCGCACCGACGCGCTGCGCGGCGTGCACAAGGCGCCGGCCAACGAACCGGTACGCG
The DNA here is from genome assembly GCF_053599855.1 of Micromonospora sp. NPDC005161. Lineage (NCBI taxonomy): Bacteria > Bacillati > Actinomycetota > Actinomycetes > Micromonosporales > Micromonosporaceae > Micromonospora > Micromonospora sp. NPDC005161. The sequence goes on along the minus strand of NZ_JBSFYQ010000011.1, from coordinate 169,704 downwards.
GCGCCGTCGACCTGGGCTACCTGGTCACCCGACCGGAGCACGACGTGCTCAACCCCAAGGGCGTCAACGTGATCCGCTACTTCGCCGGTGAGGGCATCCGGGTCTGGGGCGCCCGTACGCTCGCCGCCGAGGCCAGCGAATGGCGCTACCTCAACGTGCGCCGGCTCAGCATCGCCATCGAGCAGGCCATCGCCAATGGCACCCGGTGGATGGTCTTCGAGCCCAACGACTTCACCCTCTGGCGCTCGATCCGGCGCGACATCGGGGCGTTCCTGACCCGGGTGTGGCGCGACGGCGCGCTGCTCGGACGCAGCCCCGAGGAGGCGTTCTTCGTCAAGTGCGACGAGGAGACCAACCCGCCGGACGTCCGCGACGCGGGCATGGTGATCGCCCACATCGGCATCGCCGTCGTCAAGCCCGCCGAATTCGTGGTGTTCAAGCTGAGCCAGTGGGCCGGCGGCACCGAGACCGAGACGATCGGAGGCTGACGACATGCCCACCACAGCCACCCCGCAACCGGGTGCCCCGGTCGACCCGTACCGGGCGTACAACTTCCGGTTGCTCATCAACGGCGTCACCAACGGCCACTTCACCGAGATGAGCGGTCTGGAGGTTAACATCCCCGGCCAGCCGTACCGGGAGCACGGGCTGGGCCGGATGCGGATGGTGCCGGGTCAGGCGGAGTACGAGCCGGTGACGCTGCACTTCGGGCTCACCGCGTCCCGGGAGCTGTGGGACTGGGTGCACGCCACGGCCCAGGGCACGCTCAACCGCCGCAACGTCTCGGTGGTGCTGCTGGACTCCGTCGGGACCGCCGAGGTGCTGCGGTGGAACCTGATCGACGCCTGGCCCACCCGGTGGCGCGGGGCGCACCTCAACACGCTCAGCCACGAAATCGCCATCGCATCGCTGACCCTGCGCTACGAGGGCCTGGAGTTGGAGACCGGCGGTGCCACCGCGCCGACGCCCGCGTAGCTGGCTGGCCGGCCGGCTGCGCTCGGCGGCCGGGGCAGTGCAACGCCTGGCCGGGCGCGTCGAATCGGCCGGCGCGACCGGGCACCGGCCGTCGGACGTCCGTGCGGATGCGCCACGCCGCTTCGGGGAGCCACCGCAGCACTGGTTGGACCTGGTGGCCGCACACGCCCCCGGTCTGCTGCAGGACCTGGACCTCGACGGGCCGCCGGCCGGGCACACCTCGACCGGCCCGCCCGTAGACGGTACGGACGGACACCACGGCCGGGAGGATGCGGTCCGTGGCGCTGGCGGTGGGGTGACCGGGCCCGTCCCGGGCTCGGACCGTCACCGGTCCACAGGCGACCCGTCGGGTGGGTTCGGGAGGTATGACGCTGCTGAGGTCAGTGGTCCGGCCGGCGTCGACGGCCCGGACGCCAGCTCATTCCGAGGTCCTGGTGCGGGCGTGTTCGAAGTGTCCGGTGCGAGTGATGGATCCGGCGGGCCCGGAGCCGGCGGTGGATTCAGCGAACCCGGTGCCGCCGGCCGGTTCGGGGGGCCGGAGGGTCGGCGGGCGACGGGTGCGTCCAGGGTCCGGGACGGCGGGTCAGGCGCAGCTGGTGGACTGGCCGATGCTGGCGCTCCCGGCACCGCCGGGGTGTTCGGCGCGGGGATGGAGTTCGGGGCGCCGAGTGGCCCGACGTCCGGCGGGTCGACGCCAGCCCGACTGCCCTTCCGCCGTGGGTTCGCTTCGTCGGACGGGCCGGGTGCGGCGGCAGGGTCGACCACCCCGGCGGGATCGGCGGCCGGATCGGGTGCCAGCTGGGGGCTCGGTGGACCGGCGCGACGGGCTGCTTCCGGCGGCGTTGCCGGCTCGGGTGGGGACGGACCGCCGGGATCTGGACAGGCGGGGGAAGTCGTCGCGCCAGCCCGGCCGATGATCCGTCCTGCGGTCCCTGGCCCACCCCACTCACCCGCGGACACCACCCCCGCACACGTCCGACCTGAACACCCCACCACGCCGTGGCCCCCCGGGTCGGGCCGGATCTTGGACGATTTCGGCCCCTCCAGGGGCACTTTCCCTCCAAGATCCGCTGCCGGATTCCAGCATGGGCCGGATGAACGGGGCAGCGACCGGTCCACGGCGGTCGGGAACGGACACTCGGCGGGAACGAGCCGCCTCGGGAGGCGCGGCGACGGATTCGAGGCCGGCCGGAACGGGTTCGACATTGGCGGGGACGGGTTCGACGTCGGCCAGGGCGGCCTGGGGACGGGCCGTGGTCGAGGGGGGCGGCCGGGCGTGACTTGGGCGGCCGGCGACGTACCTCGCGATCGGCACGTGGGCGAGGCCGACGAGCGAGCCGGGCGGACCGGCCAGGTGGGTGCGCGGCTCGCGAAGGGTGGTGGCCCGCTCGACGTGGCCCGCGCGGCCGGCAGCGGGCCCTGGCCGGCCCTGCCGGACGATCCGGCGTGGCCCGCGCACCCGTCCGGCGGGGCGGCGTTCACCGGCGGGCCGGACGCGGCCACCGGTGGGGCGCGGACCGCCGGGTCGGGGCGCGGCCCGGTCGGCGGAGGGTGGTCGACGGTGACCGGTGATCTGTGGCCGGCGCTGCCGGACGACCGGCTGCTGTGGACGGTGCCCGGGACAGCGCTGGACGCCACCGACCTGGGCCGGCTGGAGCGAGAACAGGCGGGCGACTGATGGAGCGCGTCGCCTTCCTCATCGACTCCTCCGGCGAACGGGTGGACTGCCTGCTCAACCCGGAGACCGTGCAGGTGACCCGGCTCGCCGGGGTACGCCACCGGTCGGCCGCCGGTGGCCAGCTCACCGGGGCCGGGCTGGCCGACGACCCGCTGGTGTTCACCGGCGGCGGCCGGACCGAGCTGGTGCTCGACCTGCTCTTCGACGTCGACTTCGTGGAGACGCAGATCCGTCCGGGTGACGTACGGGCGCTCACCCGGCCGTTGTGGATGCTGGCGGAGAACTCCACCGCCGAGCACGGGTGGCTGCGGCCGCCGCTGGTCCGGCTGGTCTGGGGCAAGACCTGGAACGTGCCCGGCGTGATCATCGCGGTGGCCGAACGGTTCGACGCGTTCACCGGCACCGGGTCGCCGCGACGCTCCTGGCTACGGCTGAAGCTGGTCCGGGCCGCCGAGACGGCCGATCAGGCGGAAGCCGGCTTCGCCGAGGAGCTGGCCGCGGCGAGCACCCCGACCGCCGCCCCGGGCAGCGCGGTGGTCGCCGCCGGTGACGGCGCCGCCGAGCCCGGACGCTCCGGGGTGCGCTTCGATCTGCTGGCCAACGACGCGCTCGGCTCACCGCTGCGCTGGCGGTTGCTGGCCGAGCACAACCGGATCACCGATCCGCTGGCCGTGCCGGCCGGCACCACCCTGGCCGTCCCGCCGGCCGGCTCCCCGACCGGCGGCTCCCCGACCGGCGGGTCGACGCTGGTCGGGGCGGTGGCCGGGATGGCCCGAGCGGTGGCCGACGCGGTGGGTGCCGGCGCGTCGTTCGTGGGCGCCTCGGTCGCCACCGCGCCAGCGGCCTGGGCGGCGGCGACCGGAACGACGCCGCCCGGCCCAGCACCGACCGGCAGCAGCCCGGGCGGCGCCAGCCCGGGCGGCACCGGGCCGGGCGGTGCGCCGTGACCAGCGTCGCGCCCCGGGCGCTGACCGTCCTGCTCGACGGCGCCGAGCTGGCCGGCGCGGCCCGCCAGCGGGTCCGCTCGCTGCGGGTGGCCGCCCGGCTCGACCAGCCCACCCAGGCCGAGCTGGTGCTGGCCACCACCGCTGGGAGCGGCGCGTTCGACCCCGCGGTGCGCCCCGGCACGGCACTCGACGTGCGGCTCGCGGATCACCCCGACGCGCTGTTCACCGGGGAGGTCACCTGCGTGGAGGTCGAGTACGCCGCCGACGGCGCGGCGGTGCTGCGCCTGCGGGCGTACGACGCGCTGCACCGGCTGCGCAAGCGACAGGATCTGCGGGTGTTCACCTCGGTGACCGCCGCCGAGCTGGCCCGGGAGCTGTGCGGCGAGGTCGGGCTGACGGTGACGGCGGAGACCGACGGGCCGCGGCTGGAGCGGCTGCTCCAGCACCGGCACAGCGATCTGGAGCTGCTGCGCGAGGTGACCGGCCGGGCCGGGCTGCACCTGGCCGCCGACGGTGACGGGGTCCGGCTGATCACCCTCGCCGGATACGGGCAACCGGTCGCGTTGGCCCTCGGCGCGGGCGTGCACACCCTGCGGCTGGCCACCAACCTGGACCAGGCCAGCGGCGCCAACGCGGCGCTGGGCTGGCATCCCCAGCGGGCCGAACCGATCAGCCAGCAGGCCGACGATGCGCGCTGCGGCCGACCGGCCGGTGACCGGCCGGACCCGGCGGACGTGGGCGCGGACGGGGTACGCACGGCGGTCGACCAGCCCGGCCGCAGCGACGACGAGCTGGCCGCGTTGGCCCAGGCGCGGCTGGACACCCGCGCCGCCGCGCTGGTCACCGCCGAGGGGGTGGCCGAGGGCGATCCGGCGCTGCGGCCCGGCCGGCGGATCGACCTGACCGGCGTGCCCGACCCGGTCGCCGGGGCGTACGTGCTGACCGAGGTGGTGCACACCGTGGACGGCAACGGGCACCTGACCCGGTTCTCCACCGTGCCACCGGCCGCGCCGTCCACCATGTCGACCGCCGGGGCGGTGGTCACGCTCGGGACGGTCACCGACGTCGCCGACCCGGACGGGCTGGGCCGGGTCCGGCTGACCCTGCCGGCGTACGGGGACCTGGACGCCGGGTGGCTCGGCGTGCTCTGTCCCGGAGCCGGGCGGGGCAAGGGCCTCGTCGCGCTCCCCGACCCCGACGACACCGTGCTGGTGGTGCTGCCCGGCGGCGAGCCGGCCTCCGGCATCGTGCTCGGCTCGCTGTTCGGGGCCGTCGAGCCGTACGACGCGGGCATCGACGACGGTCGGGCCCGGCGCTGGACACTGCGTACCGCCGGAGGGCAGTCGATCGTCGTCGACGACGTCCAGCGCAGCCTGCGGCTGGCCACCGAGGGCGGCAGCTGGCTGGAGCTGACCCCCGACCTGGCCACCCTGCACGCGGCGACCGACCTGGTGATCTCCGCTCCCGGCCGGGCCATGGTGGTCCGGGCCCGCAGCGTGGACTTCCTGCACGCCGAGTCGACCGAGGACCCGACCACCGCGGCGGAGCAGGCCCGCGCGCTCGCCCGCGCACACCACGAAGGAGGCGGCTGATGCGCTGGATCCACCGCGACTCGGTGATCACCTGCGACCACGACGGCCGGGTCGAGAACAGGCCCTCGCAGCGGTGGGTGACCGTCACTGGCGTGCCGGTGCTGGTGGACGACGACCCGGAGGGACGGAAGATCATCGCCTGCCCGAACTACGGCCCGACCATCAAGCCGTGCACCACGACGGAGAGCCTGCGCGTCGGCTACAGCGACTGGCTGCGGGTCGACGGGCAGCGGGTGGTGCTGTCCCACCTGGAGGGGTTCACCAACGGGACGCCGCCCAACGCGGTCCATCACACGGTGCGCGACCCGCGCCAGCGGTTCCTGGGGGCGGACCGGTGAGGGCCTTCCGCTTCGTCGGCGCCGGCTTCGACGCGGGGCGCAGCGGCGGCCTGGCGCTCACCGCGGCCGGTGGCCTGGCCATGACCGAGGGCGACGAGACCGTACGCCAGGCGCTGTTCCTGCTGTTGTCGACCACGCCGGGCGAGCGGCTGATGCGACCCGGGTACGGCTCCCGGCTGCATCGGCTGATCTTCGCGCCCAACGACGACACGACCGCCGGGCTGGCCATCCACTACGTGCGGCAGGCGATCGCCCGCTGGGAGCCCCGGGTCGAGGTGATCGACGTGGACGCCGGGCCGGATCCGGACGACGCGTGGCGGCTGGTGATCCGGCTGGACTACCGGGTGCGGGCCAGCCTGACCCCCGGGCAGCTGGTCTTCTCCGTGGACCTGCTCCCGATCGACGAACCGGCACCGGGAGGACCGTCATGACGCTGCCCGTGCCGCACCTGGACGACCGCGCGTTCCTCGATCTGGTCACCGAGGCCCGCGAGCGGATCCGCCAGTCCTGTCCGGCCTGGACCGACCTGTCGGCGCACGACCCGGGCATGGCGCTGGTGGAGGCGTTCGCGCACCTCACCGAGGTGATGATCTATCGGCTTAACCAGTTGCCGGAGAAGGCGTACGTCTCCTTCCTGAACCTGCTCGGGGTGGCCCGGCACGCGCCCACCGCGGCCTGGGCGGACGTCCGGTTCACCCGCAGCGGCACCGACCGGGGCGCGGTGCGGATCCCGGCCGGCCTGCGGGTCGCGGCGGCTCGCGGCGCCGACCCCCGGCCGGTCGTGTTCGTCACCACCGAGCCGGCGCTGCTGCCCGCCGGAGAGACCTCGGTGACTGTGCGGATGCACCACTGCGAGCCGGTCGAGGCGGAGCTGCTCGGCACCGGCACCGGTCAGCCGGGCCAGGTGCTGCGGGCGGCCCGGGCCCCGCTCGCGCACACCGCCGAGCCACTGGACCTGCTGCTCGGGGTGGAGGTGCCGGCCGGCACCGTGGAGCTGGGCGCGGCGGCGCGCGAGCATGACGGCCGCACGTTCGAGATCTGGCGGCCGGTGGACAGCTTCGCCGGGGTCGGCCCGCAGGCCAAGGTGTACCTCGTGGACCGCTGCTCGGGGACGGTCACCTTCGCCCCGGCGCTCGACCTGCGGCCCTCGGCCGGACCGGCCCACCCGGCGACCCCCGGCGATCCCGCGCCGACCGACCCGACCGCTCCCGCCGACCCCACGGCCGCACCGGGTGGCCCGGCGCGGTCGCCGGTGACCGTGGCCGCGGTCCCGCCGGCCGGACGGCAGATCCGGCTCTGGTACCGGGCCGGCGGCGGGCCCACCGGCAACGTGGCCGCCGGCACGCTGACCAGCCTGCGCGACCCGCTGCCCGGGATACGCGTCGACAACCCCGCGCCGGCGGCCGGCGGCCGGGAGATGGAGGCGCTGGAGTCGGTGCTGCTGCGCGGCCCGTACGAGTTCTTCGCCCAGCAGCGCGCGGTCACCGCCCGCGACTTCGAGGTGCTGGCCACCAGCTCCGGCGCGGTGGCCCGGGCCCGGGCGTTCACCCGCGCCGCCGTGTACAGCTTCGCCCGGCCGGGCGAGGTCGAGGTGGTGCTGGTGCCGTACGTGCCGGCGGAGGCCCGGCCGGGTGGCCGGCTGCCGGTGGCGGTGCTGCGCGAGCACGAGGTGCCCGAGGCGCGGCGCCGGGTGGAGGCGGACCTGGAACAGCGGCGGATGGTCGGTATCCGGTCCCGGGCGACCTGGGCACGATTCAAGGCGGTGTCGGTGCGGGCCCGGGTGGTGGTCCGGCGGGAGGAGGACGTTGACGCGGTCCGCCGGCGGATCCACGACCGGCTGCACCAGACGCTGAGCCCGCTGCCCACCGCGCTCAACCCGACCGGCTGGCCGTTCGGCGAGCCGCTGCGGGCGTCCAACGTGTACCGGCTGCTGGAGCACGCCGAGCCGGGCGTGCGTTACGTCGAGTCGGTGCGGTTCGTGGTCGACGAGGCGCCCGACGCCGAGGTGCGAGCCCTCGCCGTCGACCAGTACCAGCCCCGCACCTGGTACGCCGGGCGCGGCCCGGTGTTGTTCCGCTCCAGCAACGCGGGTGCGGGTTGGGAGCCGACCGGCCGCTTCGACGGCGAGACGGTGCTGCGGGTGGCGCCCGCCCCGGCGCCGACGCGGCCGGGCATCGTGCCGCGTCCCGGCTCGGTGGCCGTGGTGACACTGCGTGCCTCCGGCGGCTCCCGGGTGCACCTGAGCACCGACCTCGGCGAGACGTGGTCACTGCTGACCGACCTGGATTCGCGGATCTCCGACGTGGCCTGGCTGGATCGCGACGGCGCGGGTGCGCTGCTGGTGGCGACCGACACCGGCCTGTACGAGGTGTCCCTGCTGCCCGGCGCGGTGCCGTTGCAGATCCTCGTCGACCCGTCAGACGCCGACCGGGGGTTCTACGCGGTGCGCGCGTTCGTCTCCGAGCGGGGCGCACCGGGCGTGGCGGTGGCCGCGCAGGCCGGTTTCGGGGTGTACCTGTCGACGGCCGGTGGCCGGCCGGGCAGCTTCGCCCACGTCGGTCTCTCCAACGTGGACAACCGGGTTCTGGCGGTGCAGTACGACGGCCCGGCCACGCTGCTGTGGAGCGGCGCCGGCGAACCGGACCCGAAGAAGCCGGGCCAGGGCTGCCACCGCACCCGGCTGTTCGAGTCGGACGTGCAGTGGCAGTCGGTGCAGGCCGGCTGGATCGGTGGCACCTGCCGGGATCTCGCGTTCGCCGGCTCGCTGGCGGTGGCGGCCACGCAGAGCGGCGGCGTGCTGCGGCTGGACACGCTGGCCGCCCAGCCGCAGTGGCAGTCGGTGTCGGTCAACTGCGGGTTGCCGCTGCGCGACCGGACCCGGTTCGTACCGGTGGACGCCATCGCGGTGAGCGGCCATGCCGCCGGCAGCGGAGCGGCCGGCGCCGACAACCAGCCGGCGGAGCGGCTGATCCTGGCCGGCGGCGAGCGCGGCGTGTACCGCAGCGCCAGCGCGGTGGACTGGACCGCCAGCGCCAACCAGGCCACCGCCGACGTGGTGACCGTCCCCGACACCTGGCTGCTCTGCTCCGGCGAGCACGACATCGAGGTGGTGCGGCAGGATGCGACGCTCGGCGATTGAGCGGCTGCTGCCCGCCGCGTACCAACGGGCGTGCGTGCCGGGCAGTGTCCTGTGGGCGCTGCTGGAGGTTATGGAGGGGCTGCACGCCCCGGACGAGGCGATCCTCGCCGAGGTGGACGCCCTGTTCGACCCGTACCGGGCACCAGACGGGCTGGTCGTGCAGCTGACCCGCTGGGTGGCGATGGATCACGTGGTGGCCTCGCCCCGCCCGGACGCCCCGCTGCCGCTGCCGGTGGGCCGGTTGCGGGACCTGGTGGCCAACGGCGCGCTGCTGGCCCGGTGGCGCGGCACCCCGTACGGGATGTGCAGGGCCCTTGAACTGGCCACCGGGCTGCACGGTTTCGCGATCGACGAGCCAGCGGAGCAGCCGTTCCACGTCGTGGTGCGGGTGCCGGCGGCCGCCGCGGACCAGCTCGCCGTCATCACCCGCATCGTCGAGGCGGAGAAGCCCGCCTCGACCACCGCCGAGATCGTCGTCGCAGTCGTCGTCGCAGAGGAGTCGTCATGACCACCGAGTGGGCGGTCGTCGCCGCCGCCGAACAGTTCACCCTCGACCCGCGCAACAGCGGCGAGCTGACCTTCACCGTCTCCAACCCGGGCAACGCGCCGGACACGGTGGTGTTCGACGTGGCGCCCGGCGACGGATCCCAGCGGTCCTGGTTCACGGTGACCGAGCCGCAGCGGGTGGTACCCGGGCAGGGCTCCGTCTCGTTCCTGGTCAAGCTCGCCGTGCCGCCGGGCACCCCGCCCCGGCGCTACGACATGACCGGGTTCGCGTACTCGGCGAACACCGCGCCGGAGGAGAGTTCCCGCTCGAGCGGCCGGGTCACCTACGAGGTGCGGGCCGTCGCCCCGCCGAAGCGGACGCCCTGGCCGTGGATCGCGGCCGCGGCGGCGCTGGTGCTGGTGGTGGTGACCGTGGGGGTGGTGCTGCTGACCCGTGGCGGCGAGCCGGCCCCCGGCGAGCCGCGGGTGGTCACCGTCGAGGCGGAGAGCCTGGTGGACGCGGCGGTGGTGGAGTCGCCGCGGACGAGCGGGGCAGCCGTGGTTGCGCAACCGAACTGCTGCGGCGTGACCTGGTCGGGCGGCAAACAGCTGTTCTTCCAGGGGTTGGCCATCGGCGACCAGGTGACCGTGACGGTGCAGATTCCGGCGGATGCCACCTGGCGCTTCGCGGCGGTACGCACCACCTCGTTCGACTACGCCAACACCGTCTTCTCCATCGACGGCACCCAGATCGGCGGGGCGTTCCTCGGTTTCACGCCGACGGTGCAGAAGACGGAGTTCCTGGACGTCGGCACGGTCCGGCTGACCAAGGGCCCGCACCGCGTCACGTTGGTCGTGGTGGGCAAGACGCAGGGCACCAACCGCTACTTCGCGGGCGTCGACGAGATCCGGTTCAGCGAGGTCGCGCCGCCGGCCGCCACGCGATGAGCGGCCGGCAGAAGGCGCTGCTGGGGCTGCTCGCCGTCCTGCTGGTGGCGCTGTTCGTGGGCGCGGTCGGCACGGGCCGCGACGACCGGGGTGATCCGGGGGCCCGGCACGGGCTGGTCGACCGGCTGGGTGCGCTGGGCGGCGAGCGTTCCACGGTGGACCCGGCCACGGTCAGCGCCGACTGCGCCGAGCAGACCGGCCGGCTGGTCTTCTCCGGCAGCTGTCTGGTGCGGGTCGCCGACCCGGGCGGACTGCGCACCCTGGTGCTGCGCAGCGCGCAGCCGTTCACGGTCGTCGCGTCGGCGCCCGGCGACGCGGACCTCACCATCCGCGACGAGGTCGAGCCGGCGTCCGACGGCACCGGCGCGGTGGCGAAGGTCGCCGTCGACGAGGCCACCGAGGTGGCCGTGATCTGCCCGGGCCTGGGTGGCTGCACGGTCACCGTGGCCGCGTCCTGATCCGAGAGGAAGGTGCCGACGTGGGTGACCTGCGCAAGCCGTTCCTGCTGCTGGCGATGCTCGCCATCGTCCTGGCGATCGGGGTGGAGCTGGGCGCCGGGCTGCTGCTCGGGGGCGTCGACGCCAGCGCGGCGCTGTCGGACAGCGCCGGCGCGCTGGATGTCGAGCTCGACGACGTGTCCGGGGTCAGTGAGCCGTCCGGTCGGGGCACCGGCTACCTGGCGTTGATCGACGCGGTGGCGGTCTGGAGCACCGGGCTGTTCTGCCTGGGTCTGCTGCTGCCCGAACGGATTCAGGGCCGGGTGCAGGGTGTCGCCAGCCTGATCTTCTCGATCATCCTGATCATCGTCGGGCTGATCGCGTTGCTCATCGCGTTCGTGGAACTGATGATCATGGTGTCGCTGTTCCTGGCCGCGCCATTCGGCACGCTGGCCTACCTGGCCCTGTGGGGGTTCTTCCCGGTCGGCGAGGCGGCGGTGCTGTTGGGCTTGGTGCTGCTGCTGAAGCTGGTCTGGGCCGGGCTGCTGGTGCTGGCCCAGCCGCGCTTCCTGCAGAACAAGGGTCTCGTCCTGCTGATGGTCACCACCCTGCTGTGCACGGTCGTGCTGGAGTTCCTGCACAACCTGGTGCCGGTGATCCTGGTCAGCATCGTCGACGACGTCGCGGCGCTGGTCTTCGCCATCGTCGCCATCATCTGGGGGCTGGTACTGCTGATCGGTTCGATCCCCGCGATCGTCAAGGCCGTCCGGGTGACCGCCGCCCTGCCCGCCCGCTGACGTTCGCGGTATCGGCAACGGCCCGGCGGATTGTCTGTGACCCTGACGGCGTGGACAGGACGCCGGGATGCGACGCGGTGGAGTTGCGCGTACACGGCATCTCCGGGGTGACCGCGGAACGGATCCTCGACCACCCGATCGTGGTCCGCGTCGCCGGTGACACGCACGCGGGTTTCTTCCGGCCCCGACCGGGGAGCGGCGCCGCCGGCGGGGCCACCGCCGGGGTCGCCGCCGAGGCGTACCGCTGGGGTTCCCTGACCGCAGGCGCGGCGGTCCGGACGGCCTCGATGCTGCTGTTGCTGCCCTTCATGCTGGGTAACCTCGCGATCTGGCTGCGCCCCCCGGGGCGCGACCGGTGGGCGCTGCTCAGCGTGCTGTGCCGTCTGCTCGCCGGCACCCTCACCGCCACGTTCGTGCTGGCGATCACGGGCGTCACGCTGGACCTGGTCGGCTGGCAGTGCGTGCCATACCCCGGCTGCCGAGCCAGCCGTCCCTACCTGGCCTGGCTGTACGCGCTGCCGTCCGGCCCCCGGCTGGCGCTGTTGTCGGTCGTCCCCCTGCTCGCGCTGCGGGTCGTCTGGGCGATCAGCATCCGGTCGGCGCGGGCGCTCGAAGGGTTCAATCCACCGGCGGCGCCGCCGCCCTCCGACGGCCGGGTCGAGGGCCTCGCCGACGCGGGTTTCTGGCACGAGCAGACGATCGGGTGGCTGCGCCAGATCCACGTGGCGCTCGGCGTCGGCACGCTGAACCTCAGCCTGCTCGGAGGCATCTCATCGGGCGGGGCCACACCGGGACACGTCGCGCTGTTCGTGGCAGCGGGCGGGCTGCTCGCGTTCTGCGTGGCCCTGCTCTGCCTGCCCACGCCGCCCACCTCGGCTGGTGCCCGGCGGGTCCTGCTCCCGCTGTGGGCGGCCACCGTGACGGTGAGCGTGCTGTGCCTCGGCTCGGCCGTGCTCGCCGGTGCGGCACCGTCGGGCTCGGGCACACTGCCCGGGTACGAGAGCGCCGCCGCCGGGGTGGTCGCCGCGCAGGGCGTCCTGCTCGTCGTGCTCACCGTCGTCACGTACGTCCGCCAGCGTGAGGTCCGCACCGACCGCCCGTTCCTGCGCGGGCTCGGCGCCCCGATCATGGCGGCGGCCGCGGTGAGCGTCGGTGCGGCGTTCACCGCCACCCTGGTCTACCGGGTCGCCGACGCCCTCGACCACGGCGACATTCCCGACCCGATCCGACCCAACCCGCCGACCGTCGGCCCGCTGGAGCCGCCGGTCGCCTACTGGTGGGCGGCGCTCGCCGGGCTCGCCGCGCTGCTCATCGGCGCGGCCGTCACCTCGGCGACCCTCCTGTTCAGCCGACGGCGACGACGGCGGATGGCGACACGTGTCGTCGAGCGGGACTACCCGGACGTACCGCCGGACGACGCGCACCGGCTACGGATGGTCCGGGAGACCATCGCCCGGTCCCGGGTCACCGAGGAACTGGGACCGATGCTGATCGCCTTCCTGCTGATCGCGTCGCTCGGGTTGGCGACCGTCGCCCTCGACGTGATCGGGATCGGCCCCACCCAACTCGCCGCCCACGTCGGTGGGAACGGAGGCGCGGTGGCCCTGCTGACGGCGTATGTGACCGACGCGGGTGTCTGGGTGATCAGCCTGCTGGTGATCGGCCTCCTGATCCTCGGCTTCCGCGCGTACCGGTCGTCGCAGACCCGGCGGGTCGTGGCGGTGCTGTGGGACCTCGGCACCTTCTGGCCCCGCACGGTCCATCCGTTCGCGCCGCCCTGCTACGCCGCCCGCGCCGTCCCGGAGTTGGCGAAGCGCGTCACCGGGCTCACCGCGCACGGGCCGGTGATCCTCTCCGGGCACAGCCACGGCTCGGCTCTCGCCGCCGCCACCGTCCTGCAACTACCGCCGTCCGCGCTGGCCCGGGTATCGCTACTGACCTACGGCTCGCCGCTGCGGCGCACCTACGCACGGCTCTACCCCGCGTACCTGGGACCGCAAACCCTCTGTGACCTGGGCGAGCGGATCGGGTGGCGCTGGCGCAACCTGTGGCGGAACACCGACCCGATCGGCGGGCCGATCTTTCCCCGGGACGCGGGCGCGCCGCCGACCGGCGACGTCGCGGCGGCCGGCGACGTCGACATCCGGCTCCGCGATCCCCGCAGCCTGACCGTCGACCCGACGGACACCGTGCCACCGCCGATCGAGCGGCACTGGCCGTACCACACCCAGGGCGCGTACCAGGCGGCCGTCCGCACGCTGACCGATCGCTCCCGCTGACCGTCTCCGCCGTCACGTCCCGGCGCCGACCAGGGCGGCGGCCCGGTCCCGGTCGAGTGTCCCGTCGATGACCCACACCCGGTACCGGCCGTGCCGGGTCCCGCCGGCCGGCACCACGGCCGGGCGATCGAACGCGAACGCCACGCAGACCCCCGGATACATCGCGGTCCGCACGAACCACCGGTCGCCCGGGCCGAGACCCGCGAAGACCAGGGTGTACGCCCCACCGCCCGGCCCGGTGCCGGTCAACGCGACCCACGGCGCCGCGCTGCCGTTGACCGCCTCCTCCGCGATGGCGTCGGCGGTGAACACGACCGGTTCGCCGTCGGCGGCGGCCCGCCAGAAGAACCCGCCGTAGCCGGCCCCACCGGGGCGACCGTTGGTGGCCGGGCTGCCCAGGCGCACCTCCCGGTCGGCGGGGGCGGTGAGAGCGGAGTCCAGGTCGAGCCGCCAGACCTCCGGTGCGAGCATCGACGCGGCGAGGCGCCGACGCTCGGTCAGCAGCACCTGGCCGTGCGGGTCGCGCCACTCCAGCCGGTGTTCCAGCCGGTCGGCGGCCCGCTCCGACCAGCCGGTGTGCGCGATCCGCCCGTGGTCGTCGCGCCAGGTGTAGCCGACGTCGCGCACGTAGGTGCGCCCTCCCCAGAGGTTGCTGCCGTTGACGTCCTGCATGGCGAGGGAGGCGCCGAGGTGCCACACGTGGTCGGCGGGCAACGCGTCGGTGACGACCGTGCCGCCCAGGGTGCGTACCGGGTGCAGATACGGCCGTGGACCGTGCCGCGCATCCAGCGCCGGGTCGACCAGGTACCGGGCCACCTCCGTTCCGTCGACCAGCAGCGGCGCGGGATCGTGCCCGGCGCTCACGGCAGCTCCGGATGGGCGGGAACCGGGCGGCGGCCGGCGACGGCGTGCAGGGCGGCCACGGTGTAGCCGGCGAGGATCGGCACCGCGACCGGGGTGATCAGGACCGCGAGCAGCCCGGCCAGCGCGGTCACCCCGGTGAGCGCGGCCCAGCGGATGGGCGCGTCGAGGCAGGCGCGGGCGGCGGACCGGGCCGCGGCCCGCCACCGCCCGCCCCCGTTGCCGCCCACCTCGACGACGACCAGCCCGGCGTACCCGGCCAGGCCGGCCGCGACCAGCGCGGTCACCAGCAGCGCCGGCGGGCCGCCCGGCACCCGGCCGGTGGCCAGCGCCGCCAGATCGGCGGCGAGCAGTCCGGCGACGGCGAGCGCGAGCAGGCTGACCGGCATGCCGGGCAGCACCGACCGGCCGAACCGGCGCAGGGTCGTCCGCGCCGTCGGCCACGTGCCGGTACGGGTCCAGTCGTGCACCGCCGCGCTGGCGGTGCCCGCCGCCGCGGCGACGGTCAGCAGGGGTGCCGCCGCCAGCACCAGCAGGATGCCGAGCAGCGCCAGGTCGGCGGCGTCCCGGACGACGTCGCGCCAGTCCCGTCGCCCGGCGGTGTCCGCCCGCTCAGCCCTTGATGCCACTGGTGTTGATCCCCTCGACGAGCATCCGCTGGAACGCGACGAAGAACAGGAAGACCGGCAGCAGCGACAGCACCGACATGGCGAACATCGGCCCGACCGCGCTCTGGCTGGTCGAGTCGATGAACAGGGTCAGCGCGACCGGCACGGTGTAGTCCTCCAGTTGGGAGAGGAAGACCAACTGCCGGAAGAAGTCGTTCCAGGTCCAGATGAACGAGAAGATCGCCGTGGTGACCAGCGCGGGTCGGCTCAGCGGCAGGATGATGTGCCGGAAGATGCCGTACGGGCCGGCGCCGTCGATCCGCGCCGCCTCGTCCAGCTCGCGCGGGATGCCCCGCATGAACTGCACCATCAGGAAGACGAAGAACGCCTCGGTGGCCAGGAACTGCGGGATCAGCAGCGGCAGGTACGGCCACTCGCCGCCGACCAGGCCCAGCGTCCGGAACAGGATGTACTGCGGCACGATCAGCACGTGCTGGGGCAGCAGCAGCGTGCCGATCATGACGGCGAACCACATGCCGCGCAGCCGGAACCGCAGCCGGGCGAAGGCGTACGCGGCCAGCAGGCAGGAGATCCCGTTGCCGACCACGGTGAGCAGGCTGACCATGGCGCTGTTGAGGAAGAACCGGCCGAAGCTGACGTCGAAGTTGGACCACCCGGCGGTGTAGTTGCCCGGGGTGAACCGCTCGGGCAGCAGCCCGACGTTGTTGACGATCTCCTCCTGGGACTTCACCGAGGTGCCGATCATCCAGATCAGCGGGTAGAGCACCACGGCGACGATCGCCACCAGGATGAGCAGCCGCAGCACGGGCCGACCGCCGGGCCGTCGGCGAGCGCTCGGTGCTGCTCCGGTCGGCGCAACGGCCGTCGGGGTCACCGTCACCATCACCGGTCCTCCCCGTCGGAGTAGTGCACCCAGAACCGCCCGGTGCTGAACAAGATCGCGGTGATCACCGCGATGGCGAGCAGGAACACCCAGGCCATCGCCGAGGCGTAGCCCATCTCGAGGTCGGTGAAGCCGGTGATGTAGAGGTTCAGCGTGTACATCAGGGTGGAGTCGACCGGGCCGCCCGTGCCGTTGCTGAGCACGAACGCGGCGGTGAAGCCCTGGAACCCGTTGATGGTCTCCAGCACCAGGTTGAAGAAGATCACCGGGGAGAGCATCGGCAGGGTGACGTTGCGGAACTGGCGGAACCGGCCGGCCCCGTCGACCGAGGCGGCCTCGTAGAGTTCGGTGGGCACCTGCTTGAGCCCGGCCAGGAAGATCACCATCGGCGCGCCGAACTGCCAGATGGCCAGCACCATCAGCGTCTCCAGGGCCCAGTCCGGGTCGTTGACCCACGGCTTGCCCGTGATGCCGAAGAGGCCCAGCAGCGAGTTGAACGCGCCGTCGCGGTTGAACATGTTGACCCAGACGATGGCCAGCGCGACGCTGCCGCCGAGCAGCGACGGCAGGTAGAACAGCCCGCGGAACAGCCCGACCCCGCGCCAGGCCCGGTTGAGCAGCAACGCCACGCCGAGCGCCGCGGCCAGCTTCAGCGGCACGGCGATCAGCGCGAAGGTGAGGGTGACCCGCACCGCGTGCCAGTACGACGGGGCGGCGGTGAACATCCGCTCGTAGTTGGCCAGCCCCACCCACTCCACCTCGGAGAACGGGGTGAGGATGTCGTAGTTGGTGAAGCTCAGGTAGAGCGACAGCAGCATGGGGATCGCCGTGACGCCCATCAGGCCGATGAGCCACGGCGACAGGAAGACGTACCCCGCCAGACCTTCGCTGTGCCGGAGGCGTCCGGGCCCACGCCTCTCGGCATGGGCCCGGGCGGATCCGGGGCCGCGTCGGGTCGGGTCGGGCGCCGTGGTCAACGCCACGAACTGCTCCTCTCCTCGCCTTGCGGGTCGGTCAGGCGATGGCGGACTTGGCCGCCTGCACGAACTGGGCGGCGGCCTCGGCGGGGGTGGCCCGGCCGTACTGCGCGTTCTCGGCGGCCTTGATCAGCTCGGACTTGACCTTGCTGTGCCCCTTGATCGGCACCTGCGGCGACTCGCCGAACTTCTGGGTCAGCTCCGCCTCGACCGCGATGGACTGCTTCATGGCCGGGTCGGTGGTGTCGTCACTGACCACCCGGCGCAGGTCCAGGTTGGACGGCAGACCGCGGTCGGTGCCGAGCAGTGATACCGCCTCCTGGTCGTTGTTCAGGAAGTTGATCACGTCGACCGCGACGTCCTTGTTCTTGCTGCCCTTGAACACCGACCAGTACATCGAGGCCCGGGCCCACTGCGCGCTCGGGTCACCGGGGTAGGCGATCACGCCCAACTCGTCCTTGGTGTTCTTCTTCAGGTCCGGCATCTGGTTGGCCCAGACCCAGGAGGTCGCCGACTTGCCGGTGACCACCAGCTGCTTGGTGACGTCGCTGGAGTTGCCCTCGTGGATGACGTCGGCGGTCGGGGTGGCTTTGCGGTCCCGGGCGCCCTTCCAGAGGTCGAACCACTTGGTCACGTCCTCGGCGGTGAAGCCCAGTTCGGAGCCCTTGTAGAGATCCTGGCCCTGCTGCCGCAGCCAGACCCAGAGCGCCTTGTAGTCGGCGCTCGGGTCCTGGGTGCCGGGTACGCCGGTCTTCTTCGCAACCTTCTCGGCCCAGGCGATGTGCTGTTCCCACGACATCCCGGTGGTCGGCTCGGGCAGGCTGTTCTTGGTCAACAGCGTCTTGTTGTAGACCAGACCCTGGGTGTTCTCCCCGGCGGCCAGCCCGGCGAGCTTGCCGTCGACCACGCCGTACTGCCAGAGGCTCTTGGGGAACTTGGAGGTGTCCAGCTTGCCGGACTCCTGGTAGGACGTCAGGTCGAGTGTGGTGTTGCGGGCCGCGTACTCGGCCAGGTAGTTGTCGTCGATCTGGAAAAGGTCCGGCGGGTTGCCGCCGGCGGTGAGCGTGGCCAGCTTGTCGAAGTAGCCCTGGTTGGCCTGCCAGGTCTTCTCGAAGGTCACGTTCGGGTGCTTCTTGGTGTAGAGAGCCAGCGCGTCCTCGGTCAGCTTGGCCCGGGCGTCGCCGCCCCACCAGAAGATGGAGAGCTTGACCGGAGCGTTCGGATCGGCGGCGGGGTCGTCGTCTCCGCCGCAGGCGGCGGCGCCGAACATCAGCGGTGCGGCGACCGTCACGGCGAGCAGGCCACGCAGCAGGCGCCGCCGAGGCAGCGCGGTACGGTGACTGCGCCCGACGGACGCGTCAGTGGTGGGGGGCGTTGCGGGGTGCATGTGCGCTCACTCCTCGGCATTAGGAGGCGACGGCGTCACCGGTGGCCGCGGTCGGGACGCCCGGGCCCGCAGGGCAATGCGGGTCCGGGCCACGCGGCGCGGCCAGGGGACGTGCCGGTCGGGCGTGCGGGCCCGGGCCGGTCGAGTCGCGGATGACCAGGTCGGTCTGGAGCATTACCTGTGCGGTGGTACGACGGACGCCGAGCGCTGTGCCGGCACCCAGCCCTCGCGCGCCGCGCGGTGACTCGGTGTCCTGTTGCAGCAGCATGTCGACGGCCGTCCGGCCGGCGGCCCCGGTGGGTGTGGCCACCGTCGTCAGTTTGGGGCGGGTGAGCCGGCTCAGGGCGATGTCGTCGACCCCGACGACGCTGACCTCCTGCGGCACCCGGACCCCGAGCGCGTCCAGCCCCTCGATGAGGCCGATCGCCATCAGGTCGTTGTAGGCGAGCACCGCGGACACGCCGCTGCGCCGCACCTGCTCGGCGACCGCGGACCCACCGGTCTCGGTCGGCGCGTTCGGGCCGAGCACGGTCAGGTCCGCGCCACCCGCCCGGGCGGCCGCGCCGGCGGCTCGACGCATCTCCCGGTTGGTCCACGAGCTGCGCGGGCCACCGAGCAACGCGATGCTGCGGTGCCCCAGGCCGACCAGGTGCTCGATCGCCGCCCGGGCGCCCTGCCCGACGTCCATCAGCACGCAGGGCAGGCCGGTCACCTGGCGGTTCACCACCACCAGCGGCACCTCACGGCTGAGCTGCTCGATCAGGCTGTTGCTCATCCGAGGACTGCACAGCAGCACCCCGTCCACCTGCTTGGCCAGGGCGTGGACCAGCTCCTCTTCCGCGGTCGGGTCCTCGTTGGTGTCGGCCACGAAGACGTGGTAGTCGCGGTGCCGGGCCTGGCTCTCCGCCGCCTTGATCAGCGGCGGGAAGAACGGGTTCGCGATGTCCGCGATGATCAGCCCGATGTTGTGCGTCCGCCCGGTGATCAGGGCTCGTGCGGCCCGGTTCGGCCGGTAGCCCAGATCCTCCGCGCAGGCCAGCACCCGGACCCGGGTCTCCGGGTTGACCAGGTGCGGAGCGGAGAAGGTGCGGGACACGGTGGAGATGTGCACACCGGACGCCCGGGCGACGTCCCGGATGGTGACAGGCACGGCGGCCCCTTCGTCCGATGTGGTGGCGGTCACGTGGGTGTGGCCAATTAATGCAAACGGTTGCTCCAGTGTCAACGGTGAATGGTTACGGCTTTGTTGCGTCCGCACTCCCCTTGGTGACCTAATGCCTCGCAAATACGCACATTCACCGCCGATTACGTCGTCGTCGTTGACGTCGTCGGATCGACCGTGATTACTTCACTGCAAACCTTTGCAGGATCACCGGGGAGGCGACCGCATGTCACCGAGAGCGGACGGCCGGGTCCGGTACGCCGTCGTGGGCACCGGCGCGCGGGCGGAGATGTTCGTCCGGGCCCTGGTGCTCGACCACGCCGACACCACCGAGCTGGTCGCCTTCGCCGACGTCAACCAGTCCCGGATGGACGCGCACAACCGCTGGCTCACCGAGCTGGGCCACCGCCCGGTGCCCACGTACCCGGCCGGCGACTTCGCGGCCATGCTGGACAAGGAGCGCGTCGACGTCGTCCTGGTCACCAGCGTCGACGTCACCCACGACGAGTACGTGGTGGCCGCGCTGCGCGCCGGCCAGCACGTCATCACCGAGAAGCCGATGACCGTGGACGCGCCCCGCTGCCGGCGGATCCTGGACGCCGTGGCGGAGACCGGCGGCCGGGTGACGGTCGCCTTCAACTACCGCTACAACCCGCTGCACGAGCAGGTACGCCGACTGCTCGCCGACGGCGCTGTCGGCGAGATCGGCTCGGTGCACTTCGAGTGGCTGCTCGACGTTAGGCACGGGGCCGACTACTTCCGCCGCTGGCACCGGGACAAGGCCGTCTCCGGCGGGCTGATGGTGCACAAGGCCAGCCACCACTTCGACCTGGTCAACTGGTGGCTGGCCGCCACCCCCGTCGAGGTGTACGCGGCCGGGCGGCTCTTCTTCTACGGCGAGGACGGCCGCCGGCACGGCTACGCCCGCGACTACGACCGGGCGCACGGCTCCCCCGCCGCCGTCGACGACCCATTCGCGCTGCGGCTGGACGGGCACCCTCGACTGCGTGAGCTCTACCTCGACGCGGAGGCCGACGACGGCTACCAGCGCGACCGCAACGTGTTCGCCCCCGGGGTGAGCATCGAGGACGACATGGCGGTGCTCGCCCGCTACTCCACCGGCGCCACGATGACCTACCACCTCACCGCGTACGCCCCCTGGGAGGGCTACCGGGTGATGGTCAACGGCAGCCGGGGCCGGCTAGAGCTGGAGGTGACCGAGAACGACTTCGTCGACCGGGGCACCGCCGGCGCGGTCAAGGGCGCCGCGCTGCACGGTGCCGAGGCGCCGGCCGAGGGCGGCGGCGCGACGCTCACCCTGCGCCCGTTCTGGGCGCCGCCCCGGCAGATCCCCGTCGAGGGGCGCACCCGACACGGACACGGCGGCGCGGACGCCCGGATGACCGGCGTGCTCTTCGGTGGCCGCGCCGACCCGCTGGACCGCGCCGCGACCGCCGACGACGGCGCCCTGGCCCTGCTCACCGGCCTGGCCGCCAACCGGTCCTTCGAGACCGGTCAACCGGTCCGGGTCGCCGACCTGCTCACCCCCCGCTGACCCACCGACGAGGAGCGCATCCCCCGTGCCGACGTTCGACAACACCGACCTGCTCCTGCCGCCCGAACCCGGCCAGCGCGCGCTTGCCCGGGAGCTGTACGCCCTCGCCGCGGAGCAACCCATCATCTCGCCGCACGGGCACGTCGACCCGGCCCTGCTCGCCGAGGACCAGCCGTTCCCCGACCCGGCGCAGCTGCTCATCGTGCCCGACCACTACCTGACCCGGATGCTGCTCAGCCAGGGCGTACCCCCGGCGGACCTGGGCGTGCCCAGCCGCGACGGCAGCCCGGTGGAGACCGACGGCCGGATAATCTGGCGGCGCTTCGCCGCGCACTGGCACCTGTTCCGGGGCACCCCGTCTCGGCTCTGGCTGGAGCAGACCTTCCGCACCGTGTTCGGTGTGCACACCCCGCTCGGCCCGGCCACCGCCGACACCCTCTACGACGAGCTGGCCGCCCGCCTCGCCGAACCGGACTTCCGACCCCGAGCGCTGTTCGAGCGGTTCGGCATCGAGGTGCTGGCCACCACCGAGTCTCCGCTGGACGACCTCGGGCA
Organism: Micromonospora sp. NPDC005161; assembly: GCF_053599855.1. Taxonomy (NCBI): domain Bacteria; kingdom Bacillati; phylum Actinomycetota; class Actinomycetes; order Micromonosporales; family Micromonosporaceae; genus Micromonospora; species Micromonospora sp. NPDC005161. The sequence continues at coordinate 148,079 of NZ_JBSFYQ010000011.1, read as the reverse complement.
GCACGCCAAGCTCGCCGCCGACGGCTGGGGCGGGCCGGGCGGGCGGGTGGTCACCACCTTCCGCCCGGACGACGTGGTGGACATGGAGTTCGACGGCTGGTCGACCAACGTGGACCGGCTGGGCGAGCTGGCCGGGGAGGACACCGGCACGTACGCCGGCTACCTGGCGGCACTGCGGGCGCGCCGGGCCGCGTTCATCGCCGCCGGCGCTACCTCGTCGGACCACGGCCACCCCACCGCGCGCACCCTGGACCTGGCCCCGCAGGAGGCCGAGCGGCTGTACGACCGGGGCCGGCGCGGCGAGGCCGACGCTGCCGACGCCGAAGCGTTCCGAGCGCACATGCTGATGGAGTTCGCCCGGATGTCACTCGACGACGGCCTGGTCATGCAGCTGCACCCCGGAGCGGTGCGCAACCACAACCGCTGGCTGCACGCCCGGCACGGCCGCGACGTCGGCGGGGACGTCCCGCAGGCCACCGAGTACGTGCACGCGCTCGCCCCACTGCTGGACCGCTACGGCAACGACCCCCGGCTGCGGGTGGTGCTCTACACCCTCGACGAGGACACCTTCACCCGCGAGCTGGCGCCCCTCGCGGGCGGATACGCCGCGCTGCTGCTCGGCGCGCCCTGGTGGTTCCTGGACTCCCCCGAGGTGCTGCGCCGGTTCCGGGAGACGGTCACCGAGACCGCCGGGTTCTACAACACCACCGGGTTCGTCGACGACACCCGGGCGTTCTGCTCCATCCCGGTCCGCCACGACGTGGCCCGCCGGGTGGACGCCGGCTTCCTCGCCCGACTGGTCGCCGAGCACCGCCTTCGGATGGACGAGGCGGCCGAGACCATCGTCGACCTGGCGTACCGGCTGCCCAAGCGGGTCTTCAACTTCGGGGAGGCTGACCAGTGACGGTGCGGATCACCTCCGTCGAGGTGCACGACGTACGGTTCCCGACGGCCGCGCGGGGTGACGGCTCCGACGCGGTCAACCGGGGCGACTACTCGGCGACGTACGTGGAGCTGGGCACCGACGCCGGGCCGACCGGCGCCGGATTCACTTTCACCAACGGCCGGGGCAACGAGATCACCTGCGCGGCGGTCCGCGCGCTCGCCCATCACGTCCAGGGGTGCACGGTCGAAGAGATCGCCGCCGAGCCGGTGGCGTTCTGGCGTTCGCTCAGCGCCGACGTGCAACTGCGCTGGCTGGGCCCCGAGAAGGGCGTCATCCACATGGCGACCGGGGCGCTGGTCAACGCTGTCTGGGACCTGCGGGCCACGCTGGCCGGCAAGCCGATGTGGCGGTTCCTCGCCGAGCTGCCCACCGACGACCTCGTCGCCAGCGTCGACTTCCGGCACATCACCGACGCGCTCACCCCGGACGAGGCCGCAGCCATCCTCGACAAGGGATTGACCGGAGGGGATGGCCGGCTCGCTGAACTCAAACAGATCGGTTTCCCTTCGTACACCACCTCCGTCGGCTGGCTGGGCTACCCCGACGACAAGGTGCGGGCGCTGACCCGGCAGGCATACGACGACGGCTGGCGGGCGATGAAGATGAAGGTCGGCGGCCCGCTCGCCGACGACCTGCGCCGGGCCCGGATCATCCGGACTGAGATCGGCCCGGACGCGCTGTTGATGATGGACGCCAATCAGGTCTGGGACGTCGACGAGGCGATCACCGCGATGACCGTGCTGGCCGAGGTGGACCCGTACTGGATCGAGGAGCCGACGCACGCCGACGACATCCTCGGCCATGCCCGGATCGCCCGCGCGGTCGACGAGCTGACCAACGGCCGGTGCCGGGTGGCCACCGGCGAGGTGGCGGCCAACCGGGTGATCTTCAAGCAGCTGCTCCAGGCCGAGGCGATCGGCGTGATGCAGATCGACGCGTGCCGGGTCGGCGGGGTCAACGAGGTCCTGGCCGAGCTGCTGCTCGCGGCGAAGTTCGGGGTGCCGGTCTGCCCGCACGCCGGCGGCGTCGGCCTCTGCGAGTACGTCCAGCACCTGGCGATCTTCGACTACCTGCGGGTGGGCACCGGCCTGGACGGGCGGATGATCGAGTACGTCGACCATCTGCACGAGCACTTCGTCGACCCGGTACGCACCCGTGGCGGCCGCTACCTGCTGCCCGAGCGGCCCGGCTACAGCGCCACCATGAAGCCGGCGTCGATCGCCGAGTTCCGCTTCCCGGACGGCCCGGCGTGGCGGTGACCGACGGCGCCTCCCGGCTCGGCCTGGGAGTGCTGCGCCGGCTGCCCGCCGCGGCCCGACCGCTGGTGCGTCCGGGCACCGTGCCGACCGGTGTCGTACACCTCGGTCTCGGTGCGTTCCACCGGGCGCACCAGGCGGTCTACACCGAGGCCGCGATCGGCGCGGCCGGTGGCGACTGGGGCATCCTGGCGGTCGCCCCACGCAGCACCGCCCTGGTCGAGGCGCTCGCCGCGCAGGACAACCTGTTCAGCGTCAGTACCCTGTCCGCCGCCGGCAGCGCCACCCGCGTGATTGGCGCGCTGAGCGGGGTACGACACGCGGCCAGCGACCCGGACGCCGTGGTGGCGCTCTTGGCCGACCCTGCGGTGCGGGTGGTGACGCTGACCGTCACCGAGAAGGCGTACCAACTCGACCCGGTGACCGGCCACCTGTGCCCCGATTCGGCGCTCGCCGCGGACCTGGCCGGCGGCCGCCCGCCGAGCACCGTGCCGGGGCTGCTGCTGCGCGGGCTGGCCGCCCGGGCCGCCGCGGACGCCGGGCCGGTGGCGCTGGTCAGCTGCGACAACCTGCCGGCCAACGGGCGGCGGCTGCGCGGCCTCGTCGACCAGGCGGTCGGCCGGGCCGTCGGGGTGCCCGCCGGGCTGGTCGACTGGGTGGCCGGCAATGTCACCTGCCCGGGCACCATGGTGGACCGGATCGTGCCCGCCAGCACTCCGGAGACGATCGACGCGGCCCGCCGGGCGCTCGGCGTGACCGACCTGGCGGCGGTGGCCGCCGAGCCGTACGCGCAGTGGGTGATCGAGGACGACTTCCCGGGCGGGCGGCCGGGTTGGGAGCACGCCGGGGCGGTGCTGACCGGCGACGCCGGCCCGTGGGAGCGGTTGAAGCTGCGCACCCTCAACGGCGTGCACTCGGCCGTCGCGTACCTGGGGGCGCTGGCCGGCCGGGAGACGATCGCCGACGCGCTGGAGATCCCGCACCTGACCGACGTGCTGCGCCGGCTGATCGCCGAGGACGTGGCGGCCAGCTTCACCCCACCGGACGGGGTGCGGGTGGTCGACTACGGCGAGCAGGTCCTGGCCCGGTTCGGCAACCCGGCGATCCGGCACCGCACCCTCCAGGTGGCGATGGAGGGCTCGCAGAAGCTGCCGCAGCGGGTCCTGCACACCATCGCCGACCTGCGCGCGGCCGGGCGGTCCGCACGCTGGGCCGCGCTGGTGGTGGCCGCCTGGTTACGTTTCGCGCTGGGCCACGCCGACGACGGCCGGCCGCTGCCGTTCCAGGATCCCCTGGCCGAGCCGATCCGGGCCGCGCTGGCCGCCGGCGCGCAGAGCGCGGCCGGCGCGGTGGACGCGGTCTTCGCGCTGCGCGAGGTCGTCCCGGCCGAGGTGGCCGAGGACGACGAGGTACGGGCCGAGGTGACCGGCTGGCTGACCGCACTGTCGCGGCACGGCGTCGAGGAGACGCTGGCAGGTGCCCGGTGAACGGGCCGGCGCTGGCAGGTGCCCCGTGAACGGGGCGGCAGCGCCGACCCGGGTAGCGGTGATCGGGGCGAACGGGCACGGCCGGTGGCACCGGCGGGTAATCGCGCCGCTGCACGCCGCCGGTCGGCTGCGGCTGGTCGCCCTGGTCGACGTCCGGCCGGTGGAGGTAGACCCGGACGCGCCGGTGCCGCCCGGGGTGGACGTGTTCACCGACCACCGCGCGATGCTCGCCGCGACGCGCCCGGAGGTGGTGGTGATCTGCACCCCGCCACACACCCACCTGCCGATCGCCCGGGACGCCCTGGCCGCCGGCGCGGACCTGCTGCTGGAGAAGCCGCCGGTGCTGTCGCTGACCGAGCACGAGGAGTTGACCACGGCGCTGGCGGCGGCCGGTCGGGTGGCCCAGGTCGGTTTCCAGGCCCTCGGCTCGGCGGCGCTGACCGCGCTGACCGACGCGCTGGCCGCCGGCCGGCTGGGCACGGTCACCGGCATCGCCACCGTCGCCGCGTGGCAGCGGCCGGACGGCTACTACGCCCGCTCCCCGTGGGCCGGTCGCCGGAGCGTGGACGGCCGTCCGGTGCTGGACGGCGCCCTGGCCAATCCACTCGCGCACGCGGTGATGCAGTGCCTGGCGGTCGCCGAGGCGCTCGGCGGTGCGCCGCCGTGGCCGGTTGCGATCGAGGTGGAGCGCTATCGGGTACGACCGATCGAGGTGGAGGACACCGCGGTGCTGCGGGTCCGGTTCCGCGCCGGGCCGCCGGTGCTGGCCGCGGTCACCCTGGCGGCGGAGGAGTTCGTGGCGGGCGAGGTGGTGGTCACCGGCACGGCGGGGCGGGCGGTGCTGGAGTATCCGACAGACCGGTTGCGCCTGCCCGGGGACGTGGTGACCCGCCGGGTCCCCGGACGGCGGGGGCTGCTGGAGAACCTGCTCGCCCACCGGACCGACCCGGTGGGGGTGCCGCTGATCGCGCCGCTGACCCGTACCGCCCCGTTCACCGCGTTGCTGGACGCGCTGCGGGCCGCGCCGGAGCCCCGACTGCTCGACGGCGAACTCGTCTCCGTGGTGGGCGACGGCGGGGAGCGGGTACGCCACCTGCGGGACGTGGTCGACGTGCTGCGCCGGGCGGCCGAGCGGGGGTTGCTGCCGGGTGAGCTGGCGGTGCCGTGGGCGGTGCCGGCGTACCGCGCGGAGCTGGCGGGATAGGAGGCGACGGCAACCGGAGTGCAAACACCGCCCGGACTCGTTCGGGCCGCATCGGACGGATCCCCGGATACCCGACCCGCGACGGTCGGGGCAATGCCGGTCGAGCCCGACAACTGCAACATTCCTGCACACATCACATATTGACTCTTATAAATCTATGAACCTACCGTTCCTGGTGACTGCCGAACCACCACCAGCGAACGGGAAGAATCGATGCGCAGAGTCCTCACCGCCGCTATGGTGACCGCCCTCCTGCTCGGTGCCGCTCCGGCCGGCGCCGCCCCCCGCCCCGACCCCTCAGGCGCCGCCGACCGGCTGTCCCGGGCGGCCCACCACCTGGGCCGGCAGGTGCTGCCCGAACGCGACGGCTGGGCGGCCGAGGGTATCGGGACCACCGGCGGCTCGGCGGCGACCCCCGAGCGGACCCGGGTGGTCCGCAGCCGGGCCGAGCTGGTCGCCGCGCTCGGTGGCGACAACGCCAGCAACGCCACCGACGCCACCCCGAAACTCATCTACGTGGACGGCACCGTCGACGGCTTCGAGGGGCCCGACGGCACGCCCCTGAGCTGCGCGGACCTGGCCGACCCGGAGTACCGGCTGGACGCCTACCTGGCCGCGTACGACCCGGCGGTGTGGGGCCGGGTGCCGCCGGCCGGGCCACTGGAGGAGGCCCGGGTGCGCTCGGTGGCCAGCCAGACCCGGCAGACCCAGCTCAACGTCGGCTCCAACACCACGATCGTCGGGCTGCGCGGCGCCCGGTTGACCGGGCTCACCCTCATGATCGACCGGGCGTCGAACGTCATCGTCCGCAACCTGACCTTCGTGGACGCCCGGGACTGCTTCCCCGCCTGGTCACCGACCGACGGCGAGGCCGGCAACTGGAACAGCCAGTACGACCAGATCTCGGTACGCCGCAGCGAGCACGTCTGGGTCGACCACAACACCTTCACCGACGGCGACAACCCGGACAGCGCCCAGCCTACCCACTTCGGACGGCCGTACCAGGTGCACGACGGTTCGCTGGACGTCACGCACACGGCCAGCCTGGTCACCGCCTCCTGGAACCGCTTCATCGGGCGCGACAAGCTGATGCTGATCGGGTCGTCCAACACGGTCGGCCCGGACGTGGGTCGGCTGAAGGTCACCCTGCACCACAACCTGTTCGACGGCGTCCTGCAACGGCTGCCGCGGGTGCGCTTCGGCCAGGTCGACGTCTACAACAACCACTACCGGCTCGGCGGGGACGACTTCCAGTACGCGCTCGGCGTCGGCGTGCAGTCCGCGCTGTACGCCCAGGACAACTTCTTCACCCTGGACGCGGCGGTCGACCCGGGCGACCTGCTGTACGACTGGGGCGGCACCGCGCTCACCGAGCGGGGCACCTGGGTCCGCCAGGGCGGCGGCCCGGCCCGGCCGGTCGACCTGCTGGCGGCGTACAACGCGGGCCACGACCCCGACCTGGGCGCCGACGCCGGCTGGACGCCCACCCTGCGCCGCGGCCCGGTCCTGCCGGCGCCGCTCGTCCCGCTCCTGGTCGGCCCGCTCGCCGGCGCGGACCGGCTGCCGGTCTGACCGACCGGCCGGCACCCCACCCCACCCCACCCCGAGGAGATCCCGTGCGCATCCCGCACCTACCCCGAGCGGCGCTGGCCGCGGCCGGCGCCGGCCTCACGGCCGTCGCGCTCGCCGCCGGCGTGACCACCGGCGCCCGGGCGGCCACCCTGTTCGGCGACACCTTCGACGACGGCAACGCCGACGGCTGGTCCAAGTCCGGCGGCGACTGGTCGGTGGTCACCGACGGCACGCCGGCCTACCGACAGGCCAACACCGGCAGCGAACTGGCCCGGGCGTTCGCCGGGCAGACGAGCTGGACCGACTACCAGGTCCAGGCGCGGGTCAAGCCCCTGTCGTTCAGCGGCGCCAACCGGCTGGTCGCGCTGGCCGCCCGCTCCGGCAGCGCCACGAAGATGTACCGGCTCGCGCTGACCAACGCCAACCGGGCCGAACTCCAGGTGGTCAACGGAAGCTCCATCACCGTGCTCGGCTCGACCGCGCTCACCGTCACCACCGGCACCTGGTACACGCTGCGCCTGGAGACCGCCGGCAGCACCGTGCGCGGCTTCGTCAACGGCGCGCAGGTCGGCGCCGGCACGGACACCGCGTACGCGGCCGGCCGGATCGCGCTGGTCACCGCGTACGCCAGCGCGGTCTTCGACGACGTCGCGGTGGACGGCGCCGGCGGCGGACCGACCACCCCGCCCACCACCACGCCACCGCCCACCGACCCGCCACCGACCGACCCGCCGCCCACCACCCCGCCGCAGACCGGACTGGCCGGATGGGCCACCCAGAACGGCGGCACCACCGGTGGTGCCGGCGGCGGCACGGTGACCGTCACCAGCGCGACGGCGCTGGCCAGCGCGGTGCAGGGCGACGCGCCGGCGACCGTTCGGGTGAACGGCACCTTCAGCTGCTCGACGGAGATCCGCAGCGGCTCGAACAAGACGATCATCGGAGTGGGTGCCAGCTCCGGATGGTCCGGCTGCGGGCTCAACCTGCGCGACGTCAGCAACGTCATCGTCCGCAACCTGAACATCTCCAGGGTGCGGGCCGGGGTCGGCAACGGTGACGCCATCCACATGGACAACGCCACCAACGTCTGGATCGACCACAACGACCTGTCCAGCGACACCACCAGCGGCACCGACTACTACGACGGTCTGCTGGACATCACGCACGGCTCGAACTACGTGACCGTCTCCTGGAACAGGCTGCACGACCACGTCAAGTGCTCGCTCGTCGGGCACAGCGACAGCAACTCCGGCGAGGACACCGGCCGGCTGAAGGTGACCTACCACCACAACGCGTTCAGCAACTGCTTCCAGCGCAACCCGCGGGTGCGCTTCGGCAACCCGGTGCACGTGTACAACAACTACTACGTGAACACGGCCAACCCGTCCTACAGCTACGGCATCGCCACCACGAACGGCGCCGGCGTGCTGGTCGAGGGGAACTACTTCGAGAACATGACCGACCCCACGCACGTCGGCGAGGGCTCCTCCCCCACCGGCAACCTGGTGGCCCGCAACAACCAGTTCGTCAACTCGGGCACCCCGCAGACGGCCGGCTCGGTGGCCGTCATTCCCTACCCGTACACGATGGACGCCGCGAGCGGCGTCAAGGTGACGGTGACCGCCGGCGCCGGCACCGGACGGATCACCGGCTGACCCCGACCGCCCCCACGACCGGGTCGACGCCCGCACGGCGTCGGCCCGGTCCGGTGCGGTCGGGTCGGCGACGCACGGGACCATCAACCTGGTGAAGATCGGCTATAAGTGACGCATGGACTTCCCGCCGCACCTGGGCAGCATGCCGATGCACGCGATCACCGAGATCCACGGCGAACCGGGCCTGCTGGAACGCTTCCGGTTGGAGATCCACCAGTTCGACGACGCCGCCCGGGCCCGGCTGACCGCCGCGCTCGACCTGGCCGCCGACCTGCACCGCGACGACCGGCGGGTTCGCGAGCCGTACCTCAACCACCTGCTGCGGGTGGCCATCCGGTTGATGCACCACTACCAGGTGCGCGACGTCGACGTGATCGTCGCCGGGTTGCTGCACGACGCCGTCGAGGACCACCCGGCCGAGTTGGCCGACGGGGGCGGCGACCCGCGCGCGGGAGCGCTGGCCACGCTAGCCACCCGGTTCGGGCCGCGGGTGGCGACGCTGGTCGCCGCCGTCACCAACCCGGTGTACGACCCGCAGCGCGACCGCAACACGCAGTACCGCGAGCACCTGAGGGTCAGCCTGGACCGGGAGCCCTGGGCGCGGGTGATCAAGGTGTCGGACTTCACCGACAACGGGGTGGGCGTGATCCACACCGTCGGGCCGAAGGTCGTCTCCTCGGCGATCAAGTACCGGCCACTGGTGCCGCTCTTCCGCGACCTGATCGGCCGGCCCGACACGCCGCTCTCACAAGCGGTGAAGCGACACATCTTCAGTCAGCTCGACCTGGCCGAGGAGCGGTTCAGCGCGATCCTGGACCAGCCCGTCCACCCGAACTGACCGGCCGGCATCGCCTTCATCGGCCCGGTCGGGGCTCGCGGTGCACCACCTCGCGGCCGGCGGATCAGCGTCGAATCCGGGGCGGGGTGCGCCCGATGGCGATATACCTCTGAGTCATAGATATACCCGTGAGGTATATCGGTCTGCCGCGAGTCCCCGCCTCGTCCGTCTGCGGACCGCGTGGTCCGGGTGATCGACTACCGTGCGACCCGCCCGGCTGGCTCCACTGATGCGCCCTCATCCGAGTGCAGACCGCTCCGCACCAGGTGCGCCAGCCAGGGTGTCGGGGCGACGCCGAGCTCCCGGCCCAGGTCCGCACGGAACAGCTCGAATCGGCGTACCGCCTCGTTGATGTTCCGCTCGGCCAGGTGTACGGCGATCAGCGTCCGGGTGGCGCTCTCCCGCAGCGGCTCCAACTGCACGGCGGTCAACGCCACCTGCACGGCCTCGCTGAACCGGCCCTGCGCGGTGAGCCGCTCGGCGAGCGCCTCCAGCGCGTGCAGCTGCGTCTGGCGCAGCCGTTCCCGCTCGGTCAGGACCCAGTCGTCGTACCAACCCGGCAGCAGCTCGCCGGTCGCCAACGCCGGCACTCCGTCGCCGGCGCTCACCGGCGACCCGCCGGCCAGCAGCGCGGCCGCCGCCGCACCCAGGGCGGCCACGTCGCTGGTCACCCCGGCGGCCAGGGACAGCCGGTCGTCCTCCTCCAGCAGCGGCTCGGGGGTGACCCGGTGCAGTCGCCACAGCATGGTGCGCAGGTTGGCCCGGGCCCGCTCCTCGTGCGAGCCGGGCCAGAGCGTGCCGGCGGCCTCCGCGCGGGCGCACCGCGGGCGTACCCCTAGGTAGGCCAGCAGCCGACGGGCGCCCTGCGACACCGCCACCGGCCGACCCTCGCGTTCCAACCCGAACCCGCCGAGCAGGCGCAACGCGTACCGGGGAGGCGGCCCCGCGTCGGCCTCGGGTGCGCCGGCGCGGAGGTCGTGTGTTACCTCGTGAACAACCATGCCTGCGCCCTTTCGCACCCGATCGTACCGTGGCAGTTCCACGCTCGGGTGTGGACGGTCGACGCGCCAGCGCTGTGTCGTCACACCGACCCGGCGAGCGGCGTGGAGCAACCGTTCGCCGGAGTCGGTACCGGCCGTTCAGCGCAGCTTGCTCAGCGTCTGGGCGTAGCCGGTCCACTCCGCGGCGTCTCCGACGTCGGCGCGCACCTGGGCCTCCTTCATGATGGCGAGGACCTGCTCGGTCGGCGCTTCGGCCAGCTTGCCGAGCGTGCTGATCCCGGCGCGGGCCAGCGCCGCCCGGGCGTCTTGCCCACCACGGCGATGACGCCCGGCGAGCGCTGGGCCAGCGGCGCCGGTGGCGGCACGATCCGGACCTCGATGAACGGGAATGCTGCTGTCGGTGCCACAGGTCCTCCCGGACGGAGTTGCTGCTGCGGTCGGTAGGCGGCTCCCGGCCGCTGCGGCGTCCTGCGGCCGGGAGTCTCAGGTGTTCACGGCGGCCAGTCCGATGCCACTGCGGGCGAGCCACTGGCCGGCCCGCGCGAACCGGGCGGCCCGCCGCTGCGCGTCGGTGCCGCTGTCGCCGCCGGGCCAGCCGTCGTCGTCGAACGTCTCGATGGGAACCACCCAGACGGCGACGACCCGGTGCCGCCGCCGGACGTCGTCCGGGGCGGGCACGTCCAGCCCCAACTCCTCGGCGCGCGCCCGCACCAGGCGGGTCTCGACGAGCAGGTCGGCCAGGGAGAAGCCCCGGTCGCGGACCAGTACGGCGGCGGCGAACGGCAGCGGGCGCGGGGTCGGTGGGGCGGCCGGCGGGGCCGCGTAGCGCAGCTTGACCGTGGCGCCGGCGGCCTGACCGCGCATCCGCGCCACCAGGTCACCGGCGTTGGCGGCGCCCACGCCGGCGAGCAGCCGGTCCAGGTGCACGTCGGTGAACGCTGCGGGCTGGTGCAGCCCGGCCCGCAGCCGGGTCACCAGCCGGGTCCGGCGCTCGGTCTCCAGCTGCGCCGGGTCGGCCGGCAGCGCGCCAAGGTCGGCGATGATCTGCGGGTCGACGTCGAAGGCGGGAACCGCGACGTCGAGGTCCTCGACCCGGTCCCGGGCGGCGCTGGTCCGCACCACGAGGCTGCCCCGCCAGAGCGCGTCGATGCGCAGCGCCGAGCCACCGAGACCGTGCAGGCTTACCCGCAGCTCGGTCCGGGTGGTGCCGCCGGAGCCCAGCCACTCCCCCTCGGCCAGGGTGACCGGGGCGGCGGCGAAACCGAGGGTCAGCTCGTCGAAGACCGCCGCGTACGGAGGCCCGACCGGCATCGCCTCGGTGTCGTACGCGGCCTCCACCAGGTGGGCCAGCGACGCGTCGTCGAAGACCGCGGCGCGGGTGCCCGGATCGGCCAACCGCACCAGCACCCCGTCGACGAAGTCCACCGCACCGGCCTCCCCGCTGCCCGCGCCGGTGCACAGTGCCCGGCTCGGCACGAGGATCGCGAAGGGCGCGTCACCCGACCGTCACCGCCACCGTCGCGCCCCGGAGCGACCCCGACTGTCGGGATGTACGCAGCCGCACAGCGGGGCGGCGTGACCGGGCCGCGGTGTTGCCGAGAAGCGTTATGACTCAGAGTCATTCTTATACCTCTGAGTCATAACGCTCGTTGGGCCATACGCACCCCGACCCGGCCGCCCTCCGTGAGGTGGTGGTCAGGAGAGCGAGGCTTCGTGCAGGACGACGCGTAGCGGATGCGGTGCGGTGGTGGCGACGTCGCCGAGAACGGCGAGCAGCAGGGCGTACTGGCCGGCCGGCTCGTCGGCGAGCAGCTGGCCGGCGTCGTTGATCAACAGGGTGAGCGGGCCGGCGTCCAGCCGGTCCCGGAGCACATCGGCGAGGGCGTCCCAGGTGCTGCCCAGGTGGGCCGGCAGGGCCAGCGCGTCGGTCAACGCGGCGAAGAACGCGGGCCGGGTCCGGCTCGCCCCACCGGCCAGCACCGACGCGCCGGGTACCTCCGGGGCGCCGCCCCGGCACACGGTCAGCCAATCGGGCGTCCGACCACCGTCCTGGTCGACCATCTCCCGTACCTCCTGATCTGGCCTGAGCTGACGGCGGGACCGGCCGCGGTGACCAGCCGGCCCCGGGTCGGTCAGAGCCGGTAGAAGTCGGTGTAGTGGTTGGGCGAGAACCAGGTGACCCCAGTGCTGCGGTTCACCACGATCCGGTACGCGTCCCGGGCGGCGCCCTGGGTCCGCGGGTACACGTCGTACTCGTAATAGGTGGCGTTGGTGGGCAGTTGACCCTCGTAGTTGTAGAACCGGCCGCCGGCGAAGTTGGATTTGCCGCCACTCCAGGAATACCAGGCGCGGCTGGTCGGGAAGCCCTTGGCGGACCATCCCGAACGGGCGGTACGGGCATCCGCGCAGCGGCTGATGGTGCAGGAGCTGTAGACCGCCGCCGAGGCGGAGTCGGTCAGTTGGGGGGCCACCACGGACGGGCCGACCAGAGCGGCCGCGACCATGGCGAGGAGCAGGGCGAGGGTGGTGGTACGCCGGCGGATCGCGCCGAGCGTGGCCAGCGGGGACACGAGGGTGGACACAGGCTGCCTCCAGACCATCCGATCCATCGATCCGCATCACTGTCGGATCGGAACCAGTCTCATCGTTGACAGTCCCCCGGCAACAGTCCTCGGCGCGCAAACTGCTCCACAATGTTCGGTGAACCCCCGGGCAATCCGTCTTTTCGCTGGCGCAGCGGTGCGGGCTCGTGGCGGCGTGGCGGCGGACATATCGGTCACGGGTTGTTAGCGTGAGATGGAGATCCGTGACGATGGAGGGGTGGCATGACGGACGCCCCCGACGGGACGCCGAAGCCCGCGGATCGGTGGCGACAATGGGGTACCCGCGGGCTGAGCGTCACCCGGGACGCGAGCGTCACCGGTTGGCGCTGGTGGACGCGGACCTGGGACCGACTGGTCGCCGCGCTCCAGGACGAGGCGCCCGTGGGGCCCGGCGCAGCAACGGCGCCATCCGGCCCGCTCGTCGAGCAGCGCCACGTGCCGCGGCTGATCGCGGTTCCAGCCCGCGGGTACGTGTACTCCTTCTACGTCCGCGCCACCTTCGCCTGGTCGTCGCCGAAGAGCCTGCGGGCCGAGGTGCTGAGCTGGTACGTGCGGTACTTCCAGCCGAACGCGATCCAGCGGCTGACCCGGCTCGCCGCCGACGCTGCCCGGGACCTGGCGCCGAACCGGGCAGGAGACCTCGAACTGGCATTGCAGCGGGCGCTCGCCGACGACCCTGTCTGGCGCTACCAGCGGGGCGACATCGTCATCACCTGCCAACCCGACGCATCCGTCCGGCTCGACGAGCGGATCATGCCGGCGCTCCAGCCGCACATCGACCGGCTGGTCAAACTCGAGTACCAGTTCGACGAGCAGCTTCGGCGGGCCCGATACGCCGAGGAGCTGAGCCGGCGCTGGGCGGAGATCCTGGCCCAACACGCCAACGTAACCGGCGACCAGGACTTCGCCGACGCCCGCGACCACATGCTCACCGCGCAGAAGGAGGCCGCACGCTGGATCAGCGAACTCCTTCACCACCGCTCCACACACCCCACCGACCCGATCCCCTCCCCCTTCATCCCACCCCAGCCGAACCGCCCCAGCCCCTGATCCGCCGCCCTTCCCGACCCTGACTGGCCCATCTCATCCCTCGGCCTTGCGTCCTCGGGGTGGCCTTGCCGGGCGCCATGACGCCGCCGCCTCGTCGACGGTGCAGCCAGTTGGCAGCCGTTTCAGGCGGCTCGGACGTCACGACCCGAGCTGCCAAGCAGTGCCTTCCGCAGTGCCGCTGACTGCTCCACCGATCCACCCCGGACGCCGAGACTCTGCCGGGCCGCCCGGTAGTAGCCGTCGCGGGCCTCGTTGACCCGGGTGAGCAGCTCGGAGATGTCCTGCGGCGCATCGACGATCCCCCTCGCGAGCCGTTCGACCTGCCAGACCGCGTCCCGCCAACCGGCGGCAGCGACGACCGTCGGCTCGTCGCCGAGCAGCAGCAGGTTCTCCCAGACGATCGTGCGTCGGGCGTCCGCCTCGGCCAGCCGAGCCAGGCCGTCCTCGCGGTCGATGGGGTGGCTGTGCGATCCCGGCCGGTGGTCGGCCGTCATCCGCAGCGCGATGGCGTGACTCTCCTTGATGGCGTGCGCGTAGTCAACGTACGCGTCCAGCCGCCGCTCGTCCCAGCGGACGCTCTGGCTCCGCCGCCACCGCGCCCGGTCGGCCAACGAGGTGGCGAGGATCGTGCCCAGGGTGCCGACCAGTACGCCGAGGAGCGCCGGAAGCTGCGTCAGAAGGGTGCCCACGCCGCCGAGGCTGCCAGCACGGAACAAGCCCCGCCAGCCCCTACCCGGTGTGCCGCACACGAACGCTATGCGTCGCCGATCAGTGCTCTCAGTGCCGCGCAGTGCTGTTCGTAGGCCTTCTGCCCGGCCTCGACTATCCGATAGGTGGTACTGCCCCCACGGCCACGACCGACCTTCGTCGAGGCGACATAACCAGCCGCCTCCAACGTTGACATCTGCTTGGACAGATCCGACTCAGTGATCTGCAGGTGGTCCTTCAGGAACCGGAACGAGACCGAAGGGGCGTTGGCCAGGACGGCCATGGCCGCTAGGCGCTTGGGCACGTGGATGATCGGGTCCAGTCCGTCGATCATCGCAGGCGTGCCCGCGTCCTGGCGGCAGCCGCGGCATACCGCCGCTCGTAGACGGCCAGGCCTACCGTCACGAGGACGAATGCCGCCCCGGCGGCAGCCGGGACGCCGACCAGCCACCAGACGAGCCCGACGACGAGAGTGACCACGGGTAGGGCAGCAACGTATTCGCGCCACACTGCGGCGATCTCGGTGGGCGGCGTTCCCTTGCCCGGCATCGGGAGCGCGCCGTGCCGACGCCGCATCCAGACGACGAACAGGGCCTCGACGGCGATCAGGACGGCGAGCGACGCCACGAACAGGACAGCATTCTCACGCCACCAGACGAACGTGCCGATCATGGCGGCGGCCCAGGCGCCAACGGAGGGCGCGTACCACCAGGGGGTGGGCGGATAGTTCACGTAGGGCGCGGCGGCACCGCGCTCGGCCGCTGTGAGCTGCTCCTCCACACCAATACTTTCCATGGCGGAAAGCATAGGCGAACACTTTCCACTTGTGCAAGTTATGGGTCCAACGCGCTGGCCGGCGCGGATGCCCGAGTCATCAGCCCCGGAAGATGCGGGTCGCGAGGATGGCCAAGGTTTCGCGGCGTACCGCGGCGGCCTCGCGCACCAGGCGACGGTGGGCGAAGCGGACCACCAGGATCCCGGTGGTCGCCAGCAAGGCGTCCCGGCGCAGGTCGATCTCCCGCTGGTGGGGGTCGCCGTGGGTGGCGGCCCCGTCGAGTTCGATGTTGACCCGCTCCCGCTCGGCGAACATGTCGAGGTAGATGGTGCGTCGCCCGAGGCGCATGGGCACCTGTCGGCGGAACGCCGGCATGCCCGGGCCGGTGAAGACGTGCTCGTGCCCCCAGATCTCCAGCGGGCTGCGGCAGCCGTCGGCGAGCCTGGTCAGCAGCCTTCGCAGCGCTGCCCGATCGACCAGCTTCGGCGCACCATCCAGGGCCTCGGCCAACCGCTCGGGCGTGGTCAACCAATTGTTGACCGCCTGGATCACCGGTGCCCGCCGCTCGCTGTGCGGCAACGCCGGCCATGAGTCGATGAGGGCCTGCTCGAGCCGGGTGACCGTCAGTCCGCGTCGGATCACCACGTGCGGCGGGCTGATGACGAAATCCCGGCGCCGATGCACGACCAGTCCGGGTCGGGTGCGCAGGCTGGCGCTCGCCGGTGTGCTCAGGTGCACCAGGTCACCGACAGCCTGCGGGCACAGTCCCCACGCGCCCAGCGCGCTGAGATGACTGAGTGCGCCGCGGCCGTCAGCCCAGGCGAGAGCCGCACGCTGCCCCAGGGCAGGGTCGAGCCGACTCAGGGCAGGACCATCGGAGCGACCATCGACCAGGTGCACCGCCACGAAGACCTCGGGCAACACCCGCACCAGGTCACCGTTACGGCACGCCTGATCCAGCGTCCACTGTGGCACCACCTGCGTGGCCGCTCCACGCGTCACCAGCCCGGCGCCCAACTCCACCAGTTCCCGAAGCACCGAGTTCACGCCACGAACCGTGCAGCCCCACGCCAACCTCCCGCAACCAGTCACCCCTGCCCCTGTGCACACCCACCAACCTGTGGACGACGCCCCTCGCCGCTCGATTTCTGCTAGCCGCACCGATCGGTGGCAGCTCAGCGGGGAAGGCGTCGGCGTGTCGAGTTGCTCAGCTGCCAACGATCACGAAGAGCAGGTCAACTCGGGACGTCGCGGTGGCGGAAGGCGGCGACGCCGACGGCGAGCAGCGCCGCCGCCACCGCGGCGAGCACCACGAGAGGCAGCACCGCCGGGTCGACCGCGGGCACGGACGGCACATGGGTGTACGGCGAGACGTTGAGCGCGACCTGCGGCAGCTCCAGCACCGCGCCGAGCTGCCCCAGGAGTAGGAAGACCAGCAACGCCGTCCAGGAGAGCACCACCGACCGGCGGGGCAGCAGGCCGAAGAGCGCGGTCACCACCCCGGCCACCACGAGCAGGGCCGGCAGCCGCAGCAGCGCGGCACCACCCAGCGCGATGGCCTCGCCGAGCGGGTCGCCGGTGACCAGGCCGTAGCCGAGCCCGGTGGTCAGGCCGGCGAGCAGCAGCAGGGCGAGCGCGCCGAGCGCCGCGGCGAGGACCTGGGTGCCGAGCCATCGGGTACGGCTGACCGCCGTGGCGAGGGCGGCCTCCAGCACCCCGTCGGCTTCGTCGCCGCGTACCCGGAGCAGGGCCTGCACCACGTACGCCCCGATGGTCAGGGCGAAGAGCCCGAGCATCGCGGCCAGGTACGCGTCGACCAGGTCGGCTCCCCCGCCCATCGCGTTGATCGCCTCGGCGGCGGCCGGATTCTGCTCGATCATGGCGTTGAACTCGTCGGCGGCGACGCCCATCGAGACGCCGAGCACGGCGATGCCGACCGCCCAGCCGAGCAGGGTGCCGCGCTGCATCCGCCAGGCCAGCCCGGCCGGGCTGAGCAGCCACGCCGCACCGTTCGCGGGCTTGCGCCGGGGGGCGACCAGCCCGGCGCCCTGGTCCCGCTGCTCCGCGAGGGCGTACGCCAGCGCCACCCCGGCGAGCAGCAGCGCGACGGGCAGGGCGAGCACCCACCAGCGTTCCCCGCCGAAGGCCCGCACCTGGTTGCCCCAGCCGAGCGGGGAGAGCCAGGACGGCCAGGCGCTCTCCACCCGGGTGCCGTCGGCGCTGGTGTCGCCGAGCACGTCGCCGGCGGCGCGCAGCACGAAGGAGAGCCCGACGACGGCGGCGGCGAGCGCGTTGGCGCCCCGGGAGCTGACCGAGACCTGCGCGGTGACCGCGGCGACGCCGGTGAAGGCCACCCCGACGCCGCCGACCGCGCCGGCCGCCGCGACGGAACCGGCCAGCGGCAGACCTGCGCCGGTGAGGGCGACGGCGAGCAGCGCCGCGGCCGCCACGTTCGCCGCGACCACGACCAGCAGCGCGGCGGTGAGCGGCGCGTACCGGCCGACCACCGAGGCGCCGAGCAGCTCGGCGCGCCCGGTCTCCTCGTTCTGCCGGGTGTGCCGGATCACCGCGAAGGTGCTCAGCAGCGCGATGATCAGGGCCAGCGTCACGTACGTCTCGGCGACCACCACCGCACCGACGTCGGTGCCGGCGATGGGGCCGTTGAAGGCCCGGGCGACCAGGCTGGACGCGGATGTGGCGGCGTAGCCCTGACGGGCCGCCTCGTCGGGGTAGATGCCGGCGACGCTGCCGGCGAGGGCATAGCCGAGCAGGGGCGTGCCGAGCACCCAGATCGCGAGGCGGATCCGGTCGCGGCGCAGCACGAGCCGGGCCAGCCGGCGGGTGCCGGTGAGGGCGGTCACCGGACACCGGCCTGCTGGACTTGCGCCGACTCGGGGTCGGCGGTGGCGCGGCCGTCGCCGTAGTGGCGCAGGAACAGCTGCTCCAGGGTGGGCGGGGTGCTCGTGAGGGCGCGGACGCCGAAGTGGATGAGCTGCCCGAGCAGCTGGTCGAGGTGCGCCGGCTCGACCTCCAGGTGGGTACGCCCGTCGACCTCGCGTACGTCGTGCACGCCGGGCAGCGCGTCCAGGCCGGTCACCGGGCGGGCCGTCTCGACGATCACCGCCGTGCGGGTGAGGTGGCGCAGCTCGGCCAGGCTGCCGGACTCGACGGTGCGACCCTCGCGGATGATGCTGACCCGGTCGCAGAGCGCCTCGACCTCGGCGAGCACGTGGCTGGAGAGCAGCACGGTGGCGCCGGCCTGCTTGATCCGCCGCACCTCGTCCTGGAACACCGCCTCCATGAGGGGGTCGAGGCCGGAGGTCGGCTCGTCGAGCACGTACAGCTCCACGTCGGAGGAGAACGCGGCGACGATGGCGACCTTCTGCCGGTTGCCCTTGGAGTACGTGCGGCACCCGCGGGTCGGGTCCAGATCGAAGCGTTGCAGCAGCTCGTCGCGGCGACGACGGTCGAGGCCGCCGCGCAGCTCGCCGAGCAGGTCGATCGCCTCCCCGCCGGAGAGGTTCGGCCAGAGGCTGACGTCGCCCGGCACGTACGCCAACCGGCGGTGCAGGCGCACCGCGTCGCGCCAGGGGTCGGCGCCGAGCACCCGCGCCTCGCCGGAGTCGCGGCGGAGCAGCCCGAGCAGGATCCGGATGGTGGTGGACTTCCCGGATCCGTTGGGCCCGAGGAAGCCGTGCACCTCCCCCGCCTCGACCCGCAGGTCGAGCCCGTCGAGTGCCCGGATGCCGCCGAACGTCTTGACCAGGTTGTCGATCGAGATGACGGGCATCGCCCCTCCAACTATTGGATGCGTCGACCGTCCCCACTGTACTGACCGTCGGTCAGCACAATCAACGGTGACGTCAGCCACCGGGTCAGGACGCCGGTTAGGCTGGCCGGCATGACCGCCGATCCCGCGGACGACACCCGCAGCCGGATCCTGCGCGCCGCGCTCGACCTCTTCGCCGAACACGGCTACCAGCGCACCTCGCTGCGGCAGATCGGCGAACGGCTGCGGTTGACCAAAGCCGCGATCCTGTACCACTTCCCGGCCAAGGAGCACCTGCTTGCGGCACTGGTCGAGCCGCTGCTGGCCGACCTGGAGGCGCTGCTCGACGCGGCCCAGGCGCAGCCCACGGAGCAGGCCCGGTGGACGGTGCTGGAGGGCTGGGTGGACACCATGCTCGCCCACCGCCGGCCGCTCGGCATGCTCTTCCACGACATCGCGCTGGTCGGGCGGAACGACACGTACCACCGGTTGATGGGGATCGCGATGCGGGCCAACGACCTCATCGCCGGACCGGACGCCGGGCGCCGGGAGCGGGTCCGGGCGGTGCAGGCGGTCGCCACGTGCAGCGACCCGATCGTCTTCTTCACCGACGTGCCCGACGAGGTGCTGCGCGCCGACATGCTCGACGGCGTACGCCGCCTGCTGGCGGGGCCGGCGGCGGCCGCTGCGGTCCCGGCGGGCGCGGCCTCAGGGTCCGGGCGCTCGCCGGATGCGACCCTTGGCACCGACGCGGGTGACCGTCGGCGGAGACCGGGCCGGCCGCGGGCGATGGGCCGGGAGCAGGTCGAGGTGGCCCGGCGGATGCACGCGGCGGGCACCCACTCGGTGGACGCCATCGCCGCCGCCCTGGGCGTCTCGCGGGCCACCGTCTACCGCCACCTGGACGCCGAATAACGAGACGGTTTTAGCGACGGTTTCGAGACGGTTGTGAGTCAGGCGGCCAGGGTGGCGTAGCGGCCGTTGCGGTGCAGCAGGCTGTCGTGGGTGCCAGCCTCGACGATCCGCCCGTGGTCCAGCACCGCGATCTGGTCGGCGTCGCGCACTGTGGAGAGCCGGTGCGCGATGGTGATCGTGGTGCGCCCCTCGGCGAGCACGTCGAACGCCCGCTGCACGGCCCGTTCGGTTTCGGTGTCCAGCGCGCTGGTGGCCTCGTCGAGGACCAGGATGCGCGGGTCCCGCAGCAGCGTGCGGGCGATGGCCAGCCGCTGCTTCTCACCGCCGGAGAACCGGTGGCCGCGCGAGCCGACCACCGTGTCGTACCCGTCGGGAAGGCCGGCGATCAGGTCGTGGATCTGGGCGGCGCGGGCGGCGTCCTCGATGTCGGCGTCGGTGGCGTCCGGCCGGGCGTAACGCAGGTTCTCCCGGACGGTGGTGTGCAGCAGGTACGTCTCCTGGCTGACCACGCCGACGATGGCGGCCAGGTCGGCCAGGCGCAGGTCATGCAGGTCGACCCCGTCGACGGTGACCCGGCCGGCGGTCGGGTCGTGCAGCCGGCTGACCAGCCCGGCGAGGGTGCTCTTGCCGGAGCCGGTCTCGCCCACGAGGGCGAGGCTGGTGCCGGCGGGCACGTCCAGGGTGACCCCGGCGAGGGCGGCGGTGTCGCTACCCGGGTAGCCGAAGGTGACGTCCTCCAGGCGCAGGTGGCCGCGGACCCGGGCGGGGTCGAGTCGGACCGGCTCGGCCGGGTCGGCCACGTCGATCGGCAGGTCGAGGTATTCGAAGATGCGGGCGAACAGCGCCAGCGAGGCGGTCAGCGACACGCCCACGTTGAGCAGGCCCATCAGCGGCCGGAACAGGCCGCCCTGCAATGCGGTGAAGGCGACCAGGGTGCCGATGCTCAGCGTGCCGGCGGTGCCGGGCAGGCCGGCGGCGAGGTAGATGACCGCCGGTACGGCGGCGAAGATGATGCTCATCGAGGCCATCCGCCAGCGACCGGCCAGTTCGCTGCGCAGTTCCAGGTCGACCAGGCGGGCCGACGAGGCGGTGAACCGGTCGATCAGCGCGGGCCCGGTGCCGAGGGTCTTGGCCAGTTGGACGCCGCTGATCGACAGCCCCTCCTCCACGGTGACGTTGAGGTCGGCGAGCTCCCGCTGGCGCTGGGCGGTGATCTCCCGGCGCATGCGGGCGACCCGGCGGGTCAGCCAGATCGCCGGTGGCAGCACCACGAGGGAGACCAGGGAGAGCTGCCAGGAGAGCGCGACCATGGCGACGGCGGTGGCGATCACGGTGGTGAGGTTGGCCGCGACGGCGGTGGCGGTCGAGGTGACCACCGACTGCATGCCGCCGATGTCGTTGGTGATGCGGGACTGCACCTCGCCGGTGCGGGTCCGGGTGAAGAAGCCCAGCGACTGCCGCTGGAGGTGGCTGAAGACGTCGGTGCGCAGTCGGTGCATGATCTGCTGCCCGACTCGGGTGGAGATCCAGGTCTGGATGACGCCGAGGGCGGCGGTCACCGCGGCGACCGCGACCATGCCGAGGACCAGCCAGACCAGCAGGGTCACGTCGCCCTGCGGCAGGGCCCGGTCGATGACGGCACGCAGCAGGAACGGGGTGGCCATCGCGATGATCGAGGAGGCCACGATGATCGCGGTCACGGCGGCCAGCGCGGGCCGGTGGGCGGTGAAGAGCCGGCCGATGCGGCGCAGTGACACCTGGCGGGCCTGCGCCTTCTCGTCGGCGCTGACGGTGCGGTGGCCGCGGTCGCGGCCGGTGGGGGTGGATTCCAAGGGGCACTGCCTCTCGTCGGGAATATTGCTGAGGTTACCTCATCATGAGGTAGCAACCGCATCCCCTGCTACCGTATTCCCCGTGACGGAGCGCACGGCGGACGGCGACGACGAGAGCCTGGCGGAGACGTTCTGGGCGGTGGCCGGGCGACTGCGTCGGCAGGCGCGGGAGTCGTTGGCGCCATGGGACGTCACCCCCAGCCAGTCCCGGGCGCTCGGGGTGCTGGCGCGGCACGGTGAGCTCCGCCCGGGCGCCATCGCCGAGCACCTGCGCATCGCGCCCCGCTCCGCCACCGAGGTCATCGACGACCTCCAGACCCGGGGGCTCGTCGAACGCCGGCCCGACCCGGCCGACCGGCGGGCGACCCTGGTCGCGCTCACCGGGGAGGGCAACCGGGTCAGCGCCGCCATCCGGGCCGCCCGCCAGGCCGAGGCCGACCGCTTCTTCGGCCACCTGGACGACGCCGATCGCGACCAGCTCGCCCGCATCCTGCGCACCCTGCTCGGCTGAGCTGCAAGGAAGGGCACCTTGTTAACGCCTGGTGTAGAGGAAGGGGCCCTTCCTAACAATGAAGCCGTGTTTGCCCACCCCGCGCCCGGGTAGCCAGCGCGGCCCGTCCGGTAGGCGGGACCGGCCACGACACGGTCGGGCGAGGTGACAGGAGGATGTCCGTGCCGCTGGTGTCCCATCTGACTCACCACCCCGCCTGATGTGCGGGATCAGCGGCGAGGCTCGGTTCGACGGCAGGCCGCCCGATGCGGCGGCGGTCACCCGGATGACCGAGGCGATGCGGTCACGCGGCCCGGACGGCGAGGGCCTGTTCACCGACGGCTGGGTGACGCTGGGGCACCGCCGGCTGACCATCATCGACCTGTCCGACGCGGGCGGCCAGCCGATGGTGCGCGAGGACCTGGGCCTGGCGCTGGTCTTCAACGGCTGCATCTACAACTATCCCGAGCTGCGCGAGGAATTGACCCACGCCGGGTACGCCTTCCACTCCACCAGCGACACCGAGGTGATCCTGGTGGCGTACGCGCACTGGGGTGACCGCTTCGTCGACCACCTGGTCGGCATGTTCGCGATCGGGCTGGTCGACCGGGCCCGGCGGCGGCTGGTGCTGGCCCGTGACCGGCTCGGCATCAAACCGCTCTACCTCGCCGAGACCCCCGGGCGGCTGCGGTTCGCCTCCACCCTGCCGGCGTTGCTGCGTGCCGGCGACGTGGACACCAGCGTCGACCCGGTGGCGCTGCACCACTACCTGTCCTGGCACTCCATCGTGCCCGCGCCACGGACCGTGCTGCGCGGCGTACGCAAGCTGCCGCCGGCCACCATGCGGGTGATCGAGGCGGACGGGCGCAACCGGGAGGAGGTGTACTGGCGGCCGGACTACGTGCGGGAGCCGGCCGACGCCGGCATGGACGCCGCCGACTGGCGGGCCGCCGTGGGGGACGCGCTGCGCACGGCGGTACGCCGGCGGTTGGTCGCCGACGTGCCGGTCGGGGTGCTGCTCTCCGGTGGGCTGGACTCCAGCCTCATCGTGGCGCTGCTCGCCGAGGCCGGCCAGCGGCACCTGCGCACGTTCAGCATCGGTTTCGACAGCCGCGGCGGCGAGTCCGGCGACGAGTTCCACTACTCCGACCTGGTGGCCCGCGCGTACGACACCGACCACGACCGGATCCGGCTGTCCAACGACGACCTGGTGCCCGCCGTGCGGCGCGCCGTTCAGGCGATGGCCGAGCCGATGGGCAGCCACGACGTCGTCGCCTTCCACCTGCTCTCCGAGCAGGTGGCCCAGCACGTGAAGGTGGCCCAGTCCGGGCAGGGCGCCGACGAGGTGTTCGCCGGCTACGGCTACCACCAGCCACTGACCGAGGCGCCCCGGCACGGCGCCGCCGAGACGTTCGCCACCGCGTTCTTCGACCGCGACCACGACGAGCTGCGCCGGATCGTCGGCCCGGCGTACGCGCTGGACCACGACGCCAGCCGCGACCTGCTGACCGAGCACCTCGCCGCCCCCGGTGCGCAGACCGCGCTGGACGCGGTGCTGCGCCTGGACACCCACCTGATGCTGCCGGACGACCCGGTCAAGCGGGTGGACAACATGAGCATGGCGTGGGGCCTGGAGGTGCGCACCCCCTTCCTCGACCAGGACCTGGTCACCCTGGCCGCGCACTGCCCGCCGGAGCACAAGGTGGCCCAGGGCGGCAAGGGCGTGCTCAAGGAGGTCGCCCGGGAGGTGGTGCCGGCCGAGGTCATCGACCGGCCGAAGGGCTACTTCCCGGTGCCGGCGCTGCGCAACGTGGACGGGCCGGTTCGGGAGCTGGTGGCCGAGGCGTTGCAGGCGCCGGCCGCGCGGGAGCGGGGCCTGTTCCGCCCGGAGTACGTGGCACGGCTGCTCGCCGAGCCGGACCGGGCCGAGGCTGCGGCCGGCAGCAACAAGCTGTGGCAGCTCGGGCTGCTGGAACTCTGGATCCAGACGCACGGCATCCGCTGAGCTGTCAGCCGGCGCGGTGTGGTCAGTCGGTCGACAGAGCCGCCGCCCGCCCGCTGAGGAATGCCTGTTCGGCCGCGTTGTCGGTCAGCGCGGCTGCCCTCCGGTACGCCACGGCGGCCTCCCCGCCCCGGCCGAGCCGAGCCAGCAGGTCGGCGCGGACCGCGTGCCGTACGTGGTAGCCGTCCAGGTCGAGCCGGTCCACCTCGGCCAACGCCACCGCCGGTCCGGCCACCTCGGCGAGCGCGACCGCCCGGTTCAGCGCCACCACCGGGCCGGGGGCCACCGCCAGCAGGTGGTCGTACAGCTGGAGGATCTGCCCCCAGTCGGTGTCGGTGGCGCGCGGCGCGGCGCTGTGCACGGCGGCGATCGCGGCCTGGATCTGGTACGGCCCCGGCTGGTCGCGGCGCAGACAGCGGCGGACCAGCGACTGTCCCTCGGCGACCAGCGCGGCGTCCCACCGGGCCCGGTCCTGCCGGGGCAGCGGAACGAGGTCGCCGTCGGTGGTGGTCCGCGCGTCCCGACGGGACTCGGTGAGCAGCATCAGGGCGAGCAGGCCGAGCGCCTCCGGCTCGTCCGGCATCAGCTCGACCAGCAGTCGGGCCAGCCGGACCGCCTCGGCGCACAGCTCCGTGCGGACCAGTCGCCGTCCGGTGCTGGCCGTGTACCCCTCGTTGAAGATCAGGTAGAGAACCGCGAGCACGGCGTGCAGCCGGTCGGGCAGGTCGGCGTCGCGCGGAACGCGGTACGGGATCCGCGCGTCGCGGATCTTCGACTTGGCCCGGACCAGCCGCTGCGCCATCGTCGGCTCGGGCACCAGGAAGGCGCGGGCGATCTCGGCGGTGCTCAGACCGCCGAGCAGGCGGAGAGTGAGCGCGACCCGGGCGGCCGGGGCCAACGCCGGATGGCAGCAGGTGAAGATCAGACGTAGCCGGTCGTCGCTCACCGGTGTCTCCTCGACGGGTGGGTGGGCGGCGTACAGCAGGGCCGCCTGGGCGTGCCGGTCGGCCCGGGACGCTTCCCGGCGCAGCCGGTCGATGGCCCGGTTCCGGGCGGTGGTGATGATCCAGCCGGCCGGGCTGGGTGGCGGGCCGGTCTGCGGCCACCGTCGCAGCGCGATGGTGAAGGCGTCCTGGACGGCCTCCTCGGCGAGGTCGATGTCGCCGAGGAGGCGGACCAGGACGGCGACCGCGCGGCCGTACTCCGCGCGGAACACCGACTCCACGTTCTCCACGGTCAGTCGCCGGCTCCACCCTGGAACGGGCGGACCTCGACCGGCAGGGTGGTGGCCAGCGCGTAGCGGCGGCCCCAGTCCAGGGCGGCGTCCAGGTCCGGAACGTCGATGATGGTGATGCCGCCCAGGTACTCCTTGCCCTCGACGAACGGCCCGTCGGTGACGAGCACCTCGCCGTCGCGGGGGCGCAGCACGGTGGCGGAGTCCGGGCTGTGCAGGCCCTGCCCGAAGACCCATGACCCGGTGGCGGTCAGCTCGTCACGCAACTCGCCGAGCTGGCGCATCACCCCGGCCAGGAACTCCGGCTCCGGCGGCAGCTCACCCTGCGGCTGGTGGATGCTGAGCAGGTAGAGAGTCATCGTTCCTCCTCGCGGGGCGGCCGGCCCGTCGCCGACCTCTCATCCTCCACACGAACGGCCGCCGGCCGGATCGACAGACCGCCCGGAAGAAATCCGAACGCCGGCCGCGTCGGCCGAGGTCGCGGGGCGATCGGACGGCGGCGGCGGTACGCCAGGTGACGGCAGGGTGGCCAGCGTGTGCGGGCTGTGGTGTCGCGCCATCCCGGGCCGGGCGCGATGGTGTAGAAAGGCGGAGTGAGCGCAGCGGTGACGCAGGTGCCGGTCGTTGACCGTGGGGCGGTCCACGGTGGCTGAGCACGCCCAACCGCCCACGCCCGTCACCGCCGGCGCCGCCCTGGTGCGGCTCGGCGACGTGCCGTTGGCGGATCTGCTGGCCGGCGCCGGTGACGGTGTGCTGGCCCACGTGCTGGCCACGCTGGTCACCGAGGGTGACCCGGCCCGGCCCGGCGACGTGTCCGCGTTCGAGTCGAGCTTCTGACCGTGTCGGCCGACGCCTCGCCGTCGGCCGACCGACGCCGCCCTGCCGCGGAGGTGGCACCGGCGGCCGGACCGCCCACTGCCCCGACCGCGCCCCGGGTACGCCAACTGGTGCTGAAGGTGCACTCGCGCTGCAACCTGGCCTGCGACTACTGCTACGTCTACCGGCACGCCGACCAGGGCTGGCGGGACCGGCCCCGGGTGATCGCGCCGGCCACCGTGGCCCGGGTGGCCCACCGGCTGGCCGCCCACGTCGCCCGGCACCGCACCGACCGGGTCCGCGTGGTCCTGCACGGCGGGGAGCCGCTGCTGGCCGGCGTCGCCGTGCTCGACCGGACGGTGCGTACGCTGCGCGCCGCGATGCCCGCCGGCACCACCCTCGACGTCGCGATGCAGACCAACGGGCTGCTGCTGGACGAGACGGTGCTCGCCTTCTGTCACACGCACGGCGTTGACGTCGGGGTGAGCGTGGACGGCGGCCGGACGGCCAACGACCGGCACCGCCGGCACGCCGACGGGCGGGGCAGCTTCACCGAGGTGGCCGCCGCGCTGCGCCTGCTGGCCCGACCCGAGCACCGGGCCCGGTACGCCGGCCTGCTCTGCACCGTCGACCTCGCCAACGATCCGGTCAGCGTCTACCGGAGCCTGCTGGAGTTCGACCCGCCCCTGCTGGACCTGTTGCTGCCGCACGGCAACTGGAGCACTCCCCCGCCCGGCCGCCACCCCGACGACCCCGCCACCCCGTACGCGGACTGGCTGATCGCCGTCTTCGACACCTGGTACCGGGAGACGCCCCGGCGCACCGGGATCCGGCTGTTCGAGTCACTCATCGCGGTGCTGCTCGGCGGGCGCAGCGGCACCCAGGCGCTGGGCGTTGCCGAGCCGGACATCATGACGATCGAGACCGACGGCACCATCGAGGGCACCGACACCCTCAAGACGACCACCACGTCGGCGATGCGTACCGGGTTGGACGTCTTCCGGCACAGCTTCGACGAGGCGCTGCGCCACCCGTCGCTGGCCGGGCGGCCGACCGGGTTGGCGGCTCTCGCGGCGGCCTGCCGGGCCTGCCCGGTCGTCGGCGCGTGCGGCGGTGGCCTGTACGCGCACCGCTTCCGCGACGGCGCCGGCTTCGCCCACCCGTCGGTCTACTGCCCCGACCTGTTCCGGTTGATCCGGCACGTGCGGTCGGTGGTCGCCGCCGACCTGGACGCGCTGCGCCGCCGCGCCGCCGCCCAGCCCGGCCCGGCCGAGGCGGCACCGCGCGACACGGTCCAGACACCGGTCGCGGGCCGCGCGGCGGAGGCGGTGGGCGCCGGGGCGATCGTGCCCGCGGGGCGGTGAGCCGTGTCGGGGCCGCTGTCCGGGACGCAGTTCGCCGGGCTGGCCGGCGGGCACGGTGACCCCACCGCCCTCGACGTGCTGCGCGGCGGGCAGTTGGGCCGACGCAAGCTGCTGACGGTCGCCGCCGCCCGCGCGTACGGCGACGACCCGCTGGCCCGGCGCGGCCTGGAGCTGCTCACCCGGGCCGAGCGGGCCGACCCGGCGGCGGTCGCCGAGGTGCTGGCGCACCCGCCGCTCACCGGCTGGGCGCGCGCGGCCATCGACCGGCCCGCCGACGCCGGCTACCTGGCCGCGCTCGCCGCTGCCGCGGCGACCCGGGCGGGTCTCGCCTTCGAGCTGACGCTGCCCTGCCCGGACGGCACGCTGCTACTGCCCACCCTCGGCGGCGCGGTGGATCTCACCCCCGGCCCGACGGTGGTGAGCGCCCGGCACGGCACCGTGCGGATCGTCCCGCGGGACGGGCCGGCGCGCTGGCTGCCGGCGCGGCGGATCGCCCCGGCCGCCGGCGTCGAGGTCACCATCGACGACCAGGACCCGTGGCGGCGCCGCTACCACCACCCGCCCGCGCCCCGACTCGCCGACGACGCCGCCGCCGACCTGAGCCGGCTGACCGGGCAGGCGTGGCGGTGGCTGCGCGTCAACCTGCCGGCCCACGCCGACGGGCTGGCCGGGTTGCTGCGCTCGCTGGTGCCGCTGCGGCCCCCGCCGTCCGGGCACGCGGTGAGCGCGACCAGTCGGGACGCGCTGGGCGCCATCGCGCTGTCCGTGCCGGCCGACCCGAAGACCCTCGCCCTGCTGCTGGTGCACGAGCTGCAACACACCAAACTCGGTGCGCTGCTGGACCTGGTGCGGCTGCACGGCCCCGGCGGGCCGGCCCGCTACCGGGCGCCGTGGCGGCTCGACCCCCGCCCGGTCGGCGCCCTGCTCCAGGGCGCGTACGCGCACCTGGGGGTGGCCGAGGTGTGGCGCTGCCGGCGGGCGGAGGGCGTGACCGCCGCGTTCGAGTTCGCGTACTGGCGGGAGCAGACCGCCCGCGCGATCCGGCAGCTCACCGACGCGGTGGAGCTGACCGACGCCGGGCGGAGCTTCGTGGCCGGCATGGCGGGCACCCTGCGCGGCTGGCGCGAGCCGGTCGACGAACGGGTCGAGTCGGCGGTGCGCGACATCGCCGACGGCGGCGCGGTGCGCTGGGGCCTGGCCAACCTGACCCCCCACCCGGATGAGGTCGACCGCGCGGTGCGGGCCTGGCGGCGCGAGCAGCCACGCCCGGACGACGGGCCGCCGCCGACGGTCGCGCCACGCCCGGCCGCCCCGGCGCTCGCCGTGGAGACCGGACCGGAGGCTGCGGTACGTGGGCGACTGCTGACCGGCGACACTGGTCTGTCCATGCTGGACCCGCCTGACCGGGCTTACGCGGAAGGCGATCCGGTGCGGGCACTGGATGGGTACCGACGACGACTGAGCGACGATCCCGGGGACACCGACGCCTGGGTGGGACTGGCGCTCGCCGCCCGGCGAACCGGGCATCCGGCCGCGGCCGTTGTCCTGGCGACCCGCCCGGACCTGGTTCGCGCGGTCCACCGGGCGGTGCCCGACGCCGACCTGCTGGCGTTGGCGACGTGGTGCCTCGACGCCCCAACTTCTCCATGACCCGCGCCGTGCGCAGGTCGTCGCTCATCTCGCCTCGCCTCCGGTGGCCGCCGGGTAGCGGGCGCCGTTGAAGGTGACTCGCAGCGCGTACACGGAAGCGCCGGCGGTGATGAACAGGTGGTTGCGTTTCGGCCCGCCGAAGGTGAGGTTGGCGACCGATTCGGGCAGCAGAAGCTTGCCAATGAGGGTGCCGTCGGGGTCGAAGCAGTGCAGGCCGTCCCAGGACGCGGCCCACACGCGCCCGGCGTCGTCGACGCGGAGGCCGTCGAAGCGGCCGAAATCGCATTCGGCGAAGACCCTCCCGCCGGTCAGGTAGCCGTCGGCGGTGACGTCGAAAACGCGGATGCGGCTCGGTTCCTGCCGGGTGTCGACGATGTAGACCTGCTGCTCGTCGCCGGAGAAGGCCAGGCCGTTGGGGCGGCAGAAATCGTCGGCGACGATCCGCAGGTCGCCGGTGGCCGGGTCGAGGCGGAACACGTGGCACGCGCCGCCGAACTCGTTCTCGCCCTTGTTGCCCTCGTAGTCGGAGTGGATGCCGTAGCTCGGATCGGTGAACCAGATCGTGCCGTCGGCGCGTACCACGACGTCGTTGGGGCTGTTGAGCCGCCGACCCTCGTAACGGTCGGCGAGCACGGTGATCGTGCCGTCATGTTCGGTGCGGGTGACTCGCCGGTTGCCCTGTTCGCACGTGACCAGCCGGCCCTGGCGGTCCACGGTGTTGCCGTTGGCGTAGCCCGAAGCGTGGCGGTAGACGCCGACCGCGCCGGTGGTCTCGTCCCAGCGCAGCAGTCGATCGTTGGGGATGTCGCTCCACACCAGGTACCGGCCGGCTGGGAAGTACGCCGGGCCCTCGGTCTTGCGTGCGCCCGTGTGCAGCCGTTCGACGACGAAGTCGCCGTCCAGGTAGCGGAAACGCTCGTCGAGCAGGTGAAACTCCGCCGGAACAGTCTCGACCATCGCCATGCCTCCCAGATTTCGCCGATCACGTTCGGGCCAAGCCTACTCGGACCGAACCTGGTATGGTCAACAGGCTGGTTTGCGGGATTATGTTTTGAAGGAGCGGCTGCGTGGTAGACGACATCGACCGTGCGTTGTTGGCGCGCCTGCAGGACGACGCCACCCAGTCCTACGCGGCGCTGGGGAAGGCGGTGGGTCTGTCGGCGGGCTCGGCGCACGACCGGGTGCGCAAGCTCCGCGAACGCGGCGTGATCCGCCGCACCACCATCGACGTCGATCCGGCCGCCGTGGACCGCGGCGTGTCGGCCTTCGTGATGGTCGACGGCAACACGTGGATGGGCGACACCTGTGCCGCCCTCGCGGCCATGCCCGGCATCCAGGAAGCTCATGTCATCGCCGGCGCGGCCTCGCTGCTGGTGAAGATCCGCACCGCGACAACCGAAGACCTTCAGGCGGTGCTGCGCGGCATCTTCGACATCGACGGAGTCACCGGCACCCAGACCATCGTCGTGCTCGAGACGTTCTTCGAGCGTCCGGTGAGCGTGCTCGACCAGGCCACCCCGCCGTCCCCGCCGGGTGTGCGGACAACCCCCTAGAGCAGGGCCGGTTCGATGTAGGCGTTCGCGCGCTCCCGCTGGCGGGCCTGCACCACCCGCGGGTTGTCCCCACCGAAGAGCTGCACCAGCTGCCCGAACGCCTCGTCGTAGAGGGCGCGCCCGGCGTCCGCCTCGCTCTCCGTGGCGAGCCGGCTCAACGCCAGGTTGACCGACGCGGAGAGGGTGTCCGGGTGCTCGGCGCCCAGCGCCCGGGTCAACTCCACGTACGCCGTGGTGTCCAGCAGCAGCGCGGTGTCCCGGTCGCCGAGGGCGAACAGGTCGTTGGCGAGGTTGAGGGTGGCCAACAGGGTGTGCGGGTGCCGCTCGCCGAGGGTGGCCAGCAACTGGTCGCGGACCCGCTGGGCGAGGTCCCGGGCCTGGACGTGGTCGCCCTGCTTGCGCAGCAGCACGCCGAGGTTGTTCAGGCAGGCCAGGGTGATGGCGTGTGTCTCGCCGAGCACCTCGTTGTAGCCGTCCCGCAGCCGCCGGGCCACCCGGAGCGCGGTCTGGTTGTCGCCGACCGCCGACCAGGTGGTGGCCAGCGCCATCTCGGCGGACAACGTGTCGGCGTGCTCGCCACCGAGGATGCGCTGGTAGCGGACCACGGTCCGTTCGATCAGCCGGTGCGCGTCGGCGAAGCGGCCGAGCTGGCGCAGGGTGAGCGCCAGCTCCTTGGCCGTCCGGAGGGTCTCCGGGTGGTCCGCGCCGATCACCTTCTGCTGGACGGTGTAGGTGCGTTGCAGCACGCTGTGCGAGCGCCACAGCTCGCCGGTGTCCCGTAGCCCCCGCCCATAGTTGCTGGCCGAGGCCAGGGTGGACGGGTCCTCCTCGCCGAAGCGGGCCCGCCGCCGCTCATGGATGTGCTGGTCCAGCAGGGCGGCACCGCGAAAGTCGCCGACCAGCCGCAGCGACACGGCGAGGTTGTTCTCCGCGGTGAGGGTCCGGCCGCTGTCGTCGCCGAAGGTGCGCACGCTCAGCTCCAGGGTGCGCCGGTCCTGCGCCTCGGCATCGTGGTAGCGGCCCTGGGCACGCAGGTCGGCGCCCAGGCTGCGGGCGGTCATCAGGGTGTAGAGGTGCTCCTCGCCGAAGATTCGCCGCTGCCGGTCGTACACGTCCCGGTCGATCTCGTACGCCTGGTCGAAATGGCTCTGCGCGCGCAGCACGTTGGCCAGGTGGAAGCGCATCCGCAGCTTGGTCGGGTCGTCATCGTCGGTGTCGCGCCAACCGGCCAGCGACTCCTGCGCCAACGTTCGGCTGGTGTCGTAGTCGCCGCGCCGGTAGAGGTAGCGCACGATGTCCACGACCAGTTGCCGCGCCTCGTCCATGGTGGACAGGTGCAGCCCGCTGGGGCGCACGTGCGGCCACAGCTCGGCGTACCGGGGCCAGTTGACCGGCTTGTCCGGGTCCCGTGGGCTGGCCGCCGCGAGCAGCGACTGGGCCTGCCGGCGGGCCTCCTCCGCGTCGTCGAGCTGATCCTGGATGACCAGTTGGACCAGCCGGTGGATGCGGACGGAGTTGTTCTCCGCGTCCACCTGGGCCAGCCCGTAGCGACCCAGCTCGGCGGTGACCAGGCCCTGCAGGATCGGGTCGGTCAACGTCGGGTCGAACGGGGCCATGAAGCTCGCGAAGCGCTCGCCGGTGAGCATGGCGACCGGGATGGGCTCCGGCGCGTAGAACGAGCAGAGTTCCAACAGCCGGGCGGCCGCCGGCTTCTCGGAGCGGAGCTGGGCCAGGGTGACCAG
This sequence comes from Micromonospora sp. NPDC005161, assembly GCF_053599855.1. NCBI lineage: Bacteria > Bacillati > Actinomycetota > Actinomycetes > Micromonosporales > Micromonosporaceae > Micromonospora > Micromonospora sp. NPDC005161. The sequence goes on along the minus strand of NZ_JBSFYQ010000011.1, from coordinate 115,617 downwards.
CCAGGTGGCGGCGAGCGTCTTGGAGTAGCCGGCGGACTGCCGGCCGTCGAGGATCCGCAGCAGCCCTGGCGTGTCCAGCGAGGCGAGGTACCGGTCGACCTGCATCGCGGTGGCCCGCAGGTACGCCGCACCCTGCTCGACCGCGAGCGGCAGGTCCCCGAGTTTCTCGGCCACCTGCGTCGCCTCGCCGTCAGTGAGCCCGCGGACCCGGTCACGCAACAGCTGGACGCTCTCGGCGCGGTCGAAGACGCTCAACTCGGTCGCGGTGGCGTACTCGCTCCAGCTCTGGTCGCGGGTGGTGAGCAGCACGTGGCCCGGGCCCTGCGGCAGAAGCGCCCTGGTGCCCCGGGTGGGTTCGTTGGCGTTGTCCATGATGATCAGCCAGCGCCGGTCCGGGCCGCCCCGGCGCAGCGCGTCGAGCACCCGGCGGACCGCGTCGGCGCCGCCGCCGCTGCCCAGCCCCATCGCCTGGCCGAGGTCGGCGAGGCCGCCACGGATGCGGTCCTCGCTGTCCGCCGGGATCCACCAGACCAGGTCGTAGTCGCGGCCGAAGCGCAGCGCGTACTCGGCGGCGAGCTGGGTCTTGCCGACTCCGCCCAGGCCGTGCACCACCTGTGTCGTCGAGTCCGGTGCGGCGGTGAGCCGGTCGCGCAGCGCCTCCAGCTGGGCGGCCCTGCCGACGAACGGGGTGCCGTGCTGGCGGACGTTGGACACCGCCGGGAACGGGCCGGGGAACCGGCCGACCGCGCGCCCGCCGACCGCGACCGCCGAGGCGCCGGCCGCCTCCAGCAGCCGGGTCCGGGCGGTGGACGGATCGACGTCGGTGAGGTCCACGGGGCTGCGGTCGCTGTATGGCACGGGCAGCCGCGACTCGTCCACCCGCAGCGGCACCAGCAGGCCACCGCCGCCGAGCTGGTCCCGGCCGGAGGCGGTCTTCCACACCTCGGCGGCGAGCGAGGTGCCCGCGTAGTGCCGGGTGAGCACGGCCAGCACCCGGCTGGCGCCGCCGACGGCCCGGTCGAACTCGGCCCGCCCTCCGGCACGCAGCGGGACGTCCACCGCCCGGCGGTCCACCCGCAGCCCGGCCTCCTCCAACTGGTCGGTGATCCACTCGGCCCAGAGCCGGTCGGCGGACGCGTAGCTGACCAGCACGGCCTGCTCGGCGGTGAGCCGGCTGCGCTCGAACTCGGTCAGCGAGCGGCGCCGGTCCTCCTCGGGCATCGGATGCAACGTGGTGACCCGGCCCCCGGTGACCACCGAGGCGAGCTGCTCGTACGCGGCGAGCAGGGTGCCCACCTGCTCGGGCCGGTCGCCGAAGGCGGCGAGGATCTCCTCGTAGGCGTAGAAGGCGCGGTACGGCACCTCGATGGTGTTCCAGTAGCGGGCCGCCGCCGAGTCGGAGAGGTGGTCGAGGAAGGGTGCGAACTCGGCCCGGACCAGGTCGCGGCCGGTCTCCAGCTTGCGCAGTTCGGCGTCCTCCACCCGCATCGGCACCGGCAGCAGCAGCGGCGGGTCGTCCGGGCGCTGGCCGCGGATGGAGCGGGCCACCGCCGCCGCGCCGCGGATGCTCTGGGTGGACATGGTGAAGCAGTTGACCACCAGGTCGGGCAGTTGCACGGTGCAGATGCCGGCCACGTCGCTGAGGCCGGTGCGGCTGTCGATCAGCACCACGTCGTACTCGGCGCGCATCTGCGCGCGGACCGCGTCGATGAACGACGCGCCGCCCTGCCGCTCGTAGAAGTTGGCCCAGTCGAACGTGCTCACCAGCCGGGAGTACGCCGAGTCCTGCTGCCCGGCGGCCACGAAGTCGATGACGCCGCCGTGGCTGAAGTCCCAGTTCAGGGAGACCGCCCGTCGCTGGATCTTGCCGTGCCCGGTGAGCAGCTCCTGGGAGTCCTCGTCCCGGTTGCGTTGCATGGTGGCGATCGAGTAATCCCAGATCATCTCGATCACGCCCGGGGTGGCCCGCAGCTCCTTGTCCCGCAGGAACGGGTGGAAGTAGCGGTGCAGGCCCGGGGATTCCAGATCCCAGTCGACCACCAGCACCTGCAGGCCCTGACTGGCGAGGATCCAGGCCACGTTGGCGAGCGCCATCGTCCGGCCGGTGCCGCCCTTGTACGAATAGAAGGTCACGATCTGGCCGCGTGCCGTCTCGTTCACCGCCATGGCCTGCCTCCCCTAGGGACCTTCGAGGATCGGGCGTTGGCCGGAGCCGTCCGTGGGTGGCTCCTGGTAGACCGTGCCCGTGCGGTAGATCCGGCCCTGTTCGACCACCAGCACGTCCTCCAGCTCCTCCTGGAAGCGGGCGGAGGTCGCGATCTCGGTGCGCCACAGGTCGCGGGTGTTGTGCAGCACGTGATGCGGGAGCACCCGGGCCAGCGTGTCCCACATCTTGCGGTTACCACCGGACGCGGCGTCGTCGGCGGCCGTCCAGGGTACGAGCACCGGCGCCCGCGGCGAGGCCACGTCGCGGTCGTAGCGGATCAAACTGAGCTGGTAGCGCGGCAGGTCGGCCGACCAGACGTCGACCACCAGCACGACGATCTGGTTGTGGGCCCGGGCCCATTCCCGGACCGCGGCCAACTCCTCCGCATCCTCCACCGTCCAGCCGTAGCTCTTGGTGGTTGCGATGGCGCCGGCCCAGCTGCCGATCGGCACCTCCAGCTCGGGCCGGTACGGCCGCCAGTCCCGGGAGACCGCGCCGTAGCGCTCCTCGGCGCCGGGACGGCTGTCGGCCAGCTCGGCGGAGCTGCCGGCGACCAGCACGATGTGCACGTGCCGCGCGCTGGTGGCCCGCTGCACGGCGCCGGCCACGGCCGGCCCGGTCTGCGCCTGCGGGCGGGCCGGCTGACCGAACGCGCTGGTCACCTTGGCCAGGGTCGGGCGCTGCGCCGGCTGGTGCAGGGTGTGGTCGCGCGCGGTCTGCACGATGTGCTTGGCCAGCGCGTCGACGAAGTCCCGGTACTCGTCCTCGTGCCGGCGGCGTTGCTTGAGGGTGAGCAGCCCGTCCTGGGCGTAGACCGTGCCGGTCGGGAAGTTGCGGTACTGGTAGGTGCCGACCACCTCGGGCAGCCGGTCGCAGGGGATCCACTGCACCGGTACCAGCGCTGGCGGGCGGACCTGGAACTGCCGCTCGTGCTCGTCGATCCGGTCGGCGAAGACCCGGAACTCTCGGCCACAGTAGTCACTGACGACGTACCGGGGGGAGGTGAGCGCGATCAGGCAGGCGCTGGTGGAGAGAGCGCCGGCCAGGGCGTCCGTCCAGGTGGTGCCCAGCAGCATCTGCCCGTCGATGAACCCGGCCTCGTGCCAGCGGACCCCGGCCAGCCCGGCCACCGCCTCGCTGAGATCGCCGAAGAACGCCTGCACCTGACCGTTGCGGTTGTCCTCTTGGGCGTAGCTCAGGAAGAAGAGTGGCACGCCCGCCTCCGCTCACGGGTCCCACGACCGGTGCGCCCAGTATAGGACCGTCGATGCCAGCCCAGCCGTCACGCGATCATCGCATTGGGCGCGCCGGGAGTCACATGCCCGACGCTTCGCGGCTGAGCGGAGGCGCGGAGGCGGCCGGGCCGGCCCGGTTCGTCGGCGCGACCGGGCCGGTCGGGGCGCCCCGGTCAGGGATAGGTGGTCAGGTACACCTGCTGGGTGGCCGCGTTCGCGGTGCCGCCGGCGTTGTTGATCACCCGGTTGATGGTGCCGACACCGCCGAGCGAGACGGTGACCATGTTGGTGAACCGCACGTTCGGGTTGGTGGGCGCCTCGATGGCCGGGTCCGCGACGACGGCCGGGTTCACGTTGAAGTAGCAGTAGCCCGCCGGGCTGGACTTCTACGACCGGCTCGTCGACACGCTGCTCGCCGACGGCATCCGGCCGTTCGTCACGCTCTACCACTGGGACCTGCCGCAGGCCCTGCAGGACAAGGGTGGCTGGCCGCATTGCGCCACCGCCGAGGCGTTCGCCGACTACGCGGCCGTGGTCGCCGCCCGCCTCGGTGACCGGGTGGCCGACTGGAACACCGTCAACGAGCCGCTCTGCGTGTCCTGGATCGGGCACCTGGAGGGGCGGATGGCACCCGGCGAGCGGGACCTGACCCGCGCGGTGCACACCTCGCACCACGTGCTCCTCGGGCACGGCCTGGCCACCCAGGCGGTACGGGCCAACGCCGCGCGGCCGGCCTCGGTGGGGCTGGTGCTCAACCTCAGCCCGATCGAGCCGGCGACCGACCGGCCCGAGGACGTCGCCGCCGCCCGGCGGGCCGACGGGCACGTCAACCGCTGGTGGCTGGACCCGGTGCACGGGCGCGGCTACCCCGCCGACATGATCGCCACCTACGGTGTCGAACCGCCGGTACGCGGCGACGACCTGGCGGTGATCGCCACGCCCACCGACTTCCTCGGCGTGAACTACTACTTCCGGCAACTCGTGGTCGACGACCCGGCCGGGCCGCCGCCGTACGCCCGGCAGGTGCCGGTGCCCGGCTCGGTGGAGACCGCGATGGGCTGGGAGGTGTACCCGGCGGGGCTGGAGCGGCTGCTGGTCGAGGTGAGCCGGGAGTACCGGCCGGGCCGGATCATCGTCACCGAGAGCGGCTCGGCGTGGCCGGACGAGGTCACCGCGGACGGCACGGTGGAGGACAAGGAGCGCACCGACCATCTGGAGCAGCACCTGGCAGCCTGCGCGTCGGCGGTGGCCCGGGGTGTGCCGCTGGACGGCTACTTCGTCTGGTCGCTGCTGGACAACTTCGAGTGGGCGTACGGCTATGACAAGCGCTTCGGGTTGGTGCACGTGGACTACGCCACCCAGCGCCGGACGGTGAAGGCGAGCGGCCTGCGCTACGCCGAGCTGATCCGCGCCCACCAGCGCCTCGCCCGCACGACCGGGACCGCCACGCCGGTGGCCTGAACGAGGGCGGGCGAGACCGAGGCACCCTGGGCGCCGCGCCGATCGGCGCCCAGGGTGCCCTGGTCTCGCCCGGCGCTCAGTCCAGGACGCGCCGGGACAGCGACGGCGGCAGCCGGCCGGCGAGCAGCCATCCGGCGCCGGTGGCGACCACCAGCAGCCCGCTGACGATCGCGACGAGGTGCGCGACGGGCACGGCGCCGAGCGGGTCGAGGTCACGGTGCAGAGCAGCGGCCAGCGCCAGGTACGCGCCGGCCACGCCCAGCACGGCGCCGAGCAGCGCGAGCGCTCCAGCGGTGGTGGCGGTGAGTGTCCGTCGTACCCGCCTCGGCGCGCCGGTCGCGGCCAGGGTGCGTAGGTCCGCCGCCGCCTCGCCCCGGATGAGCCCGACGGTCGTCGCCAGCACCCCGAGCGCGAGCAGTACGCCGGCGACGGTCGCACCGGTGCGCAGCGCGGTCAGCGAACTCTGCGACCGGCGTGACTCGATGGTGAGCCCGGCGGTGGCGGCCATCTCCTGGGCCGTGGCCAGCTGCGCGCCGGTGAGGGGGTGGTCGGCCGCGAGGAACCAGCCGACCCGGGCCGGCTGCCAGCCGTGCCGGGCGAGCGCGGCGGGAGTGATCAACGAGTCGGGCAGCCCGGTGTAGCCGGACCGGGGCAGGGTGCGCACGCTCGGCCGCACGCCCCGGGCCGGGATGTTCACCAGCTCCAGCTCACCGGTGCGGGCGGTGAGCACGTCGGTGTCGGCGTCGACCGCCATCCCGTCCGCCCCGTTCAGCCGGAGCAGTCCGGGACTGACCACGTAGAGCGGATGGGAGGGGGTCGACTCGCCGGCCGCTGCCGGAACGGCGATCTCGACGGCCGGGTGGCCGGTCGGTCCCCCCTCCCGACCCGGGTCGGTGTGCGAGGCCACCACCGCCATGTCGAGCGGAATGACGGTGGCCGCGCCAACGCCGGCCGCGATGGTGTCGGTCCGGGCCTGGAGAGCGGCGATCTCGGCCGCCGTACGCCCCGGAATCACCGGATCCGGCTGCCCGATCCGGATCAGCAACTGGCTGTCCGCCAGGTTGCCCAGCCCGGCGGCCTCCCGGCTGCGGTACTCCGCCGCGGCGGAGCCCACCACGATGGCCGCCGACAGGCCCACCGCGAGACTGATGGCGGCGAGCGCCGCACCGGCCCGAACGCGATACCGGGCCAGGTCGGCCAGTGCGAGCCGGACGGCCACCGGCAGGCCGCCCCGGGCCGCCGCCAGAGCCGGGATGGTCAGCGGGCTGGCGAGCAGCACGCCGAGCACGGTGCCGACGCTGCCCACGACGATGAGCAGCGGGTTCGACCCGTCGGAGAGCACCAGGGCGGTGAGGCCGGCGGCGAGCAGCGCGGCCGCGGCCACGGCGGTCCGTCGCGCCGCCGGCGGGGCCGGTGGCCGTGCCGACAGCGCGCTCATGATCGGGGTACGCGCCACCGCACGGGCCGGCCACCAGGCGGCGGCGGTCGCGGTGACCACGGCCAGCAGCATGCCCACGCCGATGGTGAGCCAGGGCAGGTCGAAGCGGCCGATGCGGTGCCCGGCGGCGGTCTCGACGAGACCGGCGGTGACCAGCCAGGCGGCGACCCCGACGGCGGTGCCGCAGACTGCGGCGACCACCCCGACAGCCGCGCCGTTGACCAGCAGCACCAGCCGCAGATGTCGGCGGGTGGCGCCCATCGCCGCCAGCATGCCGAGCTGACGCAGCCGGCGCTGCGCCAGCACCACGAATCCCGCGGCGGCCACGAGCGACACGAGTAGCAGGCCGACGGTTGCCAGCGCCAGGGCGGCAAGGGTGAGCACGGTGCGCTCGGCCGCCGGCCGGGACTCGCGCACCAGCGGGCCGTCGACGGTCCGGCGGAAGGCCTCCATGGTGTCGCGGTCGCCGGCCACCAGCACGGTCACCGACTGCGGCCGCTCGGCGTGGGCGGGGTCGGTGAGGGCGAACTCGTCGTGCAGGTCCGCCGGATTCTCGACGACCCCGACGATCAGGCGGTCGGCGTCACCGAGCGGGACCCGGGCGCCGAGCCCGGCGCGCAGGGCTTCCGCCACCCCGTCGGTCACCGCCAGCTCGGCGGGCCCGGTCGGGTAGCGGCCCTGCCGCAGGTCGAGCATCGGGCCGCCGTACGCGCCGGCGGGGTCCTGGGCCCGGACGTCCACCGGGTCGAACAGTCCCGGCACCGGCACGCGCCGGTGACCGATCACGTCGATCGTGCCGAACCACGCCCGAGCGGCGGTGACCCGGGTGTCCAGCTCGGCGGGGTCGTCGCCGGGGATCCGGATGAGCTGGTCGGCGCGGCCGAACGTGGCGTCGCTCGACGGGGGGAGGTTCCAGGTCGCCGCCAGACCGAAGGTGGCGCCGGTGACCGCGACGGTGAGCAGCGCGATGGCCAGCAGTTGCTGCCGCCACTCGCGGCGGAACAGTCGTACCGCCCAGCGGATCACCGCGCGGCGGGCCGGGAGTCCGCCGCCCGTGGGCCGGGTGGCCGTCCGGCTCGGATTCGCGGTGGCGGTCACAGCGCCGGGTCCGGGGCGAGCAGGGCGTCCGGGCCGGCCGACGGCGCGGTCTGGTCGACGACCCGGCCGTCCCGTATGAAGATCACCCGATCGGCCCAGGAGGCGAGCTGGGCGTCGTGGGTGACCATCACTCCCGCGATGCCGCGCTTGCAGGCCGAGCGGAGCATCCGCAGGACGGCTTCGCCGTTGGCGGCGTCGAGGGCGCCGGTGGGCTCGTCGGCGAGCAGCAGCCGCCGGTCCCCCACCACGGCGCGGGCGATCGCGACTCGTTGGCGCTCGCCGCCGGAGAGGTCGTCGGGGAAGTGCGCGGCGCGGTCGGTCAACCCCAGCTCGTCGAGCACCCGCAGGGCGGCGGCTCGCGCCGGACGCGCGGCCATGCCGTCCAGCTCCAGGGGCAGGGCCACGTTCTCGGCGGCGGAGAGGCCGGCGAGCAGGTTCAGATCCTGGAAGACGAAGCCGAGCGACCGGCGACGCAGCCGCGCGGTGGCGTCGGCGGAGAGCGTGGCGAGGTCGGACCCGCACACCGTGACCTGGCCCGTGGTGGGCTCCTCCAGGGTGCCCGCGATGGTGAGCAGGGTGCTCTTGCCCGAGCCGCTGGGGCCCATCACGGCGACCAGTTCACCGGCGACCACGTCGAGGTCCACCGCGCGCAGGGCGTGCACGGCGGCGGCACCGGCGCCGTACACCTTGGACACCTGTCGCAGGCTCAACACGACGCTCATCGCCGGGCTCCTGACGTCCGGTCGCGGTCCGGCCGCGTCGTACGCCCGGCGGGAGCGTCGGCGGCAGGCGGTGCGGCGGCCTGGTCGGCGGGCGGCGTCGGACGGGTACGCAGGCGCGCGTCCGCGGCGTCCAGCCACCGGACGACCGCTTCCAGCCGGAACAACTCGGCGTCGACGACGAGGCCCAGGCCGACGTCCTCCGGCGACGCGTCGGCCTTGAGATGCGTGTAGTGCTGCATCTCCTCGACGATCCGCCGCCGGTGGGCCTGGAGGATCCCGGTCACGTCCACCTGAGGCAGCCGCATCGCCACCTGCACCTTCATGACGAGCTCGTCCCGGGGCGGCGGCCCGGCCTGCGGCGGCGTACGCAGCCAGCTGTGCAGCTCGCGCTCGCCGTCGGCGGTGAGCCGGTAGCGCTTCTGGGCGCCGTCGCGGCCGGCGTCGTCGGACTCGACGTGCCCCTCGCGCTCCAGGCGTTGCAGCGTGGTGTAGACCTGCCCGACGTTGAGCGGCCAGACCTCGCCGGTTCGCGCCTCGAACTCCTGGCGGAGTTGGAGACCGTACTTCGGTGCCTCGGTGAGCAGCGCCAGCATGGCGTGACGGATGCTCACGATCCATCAACTACGGTTAGCATACTCGGTATAATACATAGTATTCTCGGGCTGACGCCTAGACAAACCGCACCGGCGGTTAGCCTGCGCCAATGGCCGCAGCAGCCGACGAGGTCGAGCAGCCCGACACCGGGCCACGGATGTCCGAGACGGACCGGTTGACCGCGTTCAGCGACGGCGTCTTCGCCATCGTCATCACGCTGCTGGTCATCGAGCTGCGGGTGCCGGAGTACCACGCGGGTGAGTTGCTGGCCGGGCTGCTCGACGAAGGAGCGTCCTACCTGGCCTTCGTGGTGTCCTTCGTCTACGTCGGCGTGCTCTGGCTCAACCACCACGCGCTGGTCCGGCTGATCCGCGCCACCACCCTCGCGCTGAGCTGGATCAACCTCGGCATCCTCTTCGGCGCGGTGATCATCCCGTTCCCGACCGCCGTGCTGGCGTCCGCGCTCACCCACGGCGACACCGCCGACCGTCGCGCCGCCGTCGCCCTGTACGCGCTGGCCGCCGCGCTGATGTCGGCGCCGTGGCTGGTGTTCTTCGGCTATCTGCACCGCCACCCGGAGCTGCTCCAGCGCGGGGTCAGTCCCGGGTACGTGCGGACGCAGCGGCTGCGACCGGTCACCGGCCTGGTCCTCTACGGGCTCAGCGGCCTGCTCGGCTGGTTCGTCAATCCGATGCTGGGCCTGATCGGCGTCATCGTCATGATCGTGTATCACGCGTTCACCAGCGAAGGGCTGCGCCGCCGACGGGCCGCGGGTCGCTGACCCGCCGGATCCTTCCGTGCGAGGGTCTATGGGTTGTTCGCCCGGATATGTACTGGCAAAGCTAGTCTGAGCCGGTGCGGGGCGGACCGGAGAGCGAGACGACCACCGACGAGCGGCACTCGTCCCGGGTGGCGTTCGACGTCAACGACGCGCACCGCGAGCTGACCCTGGACAACCGCACCACCCTGCTGGACACGCTGCGCGAACAGCTCGGCCTGACCGGGGCGAAGAAGGGCTGCGACCACGGCCAGTGCGGCTCGTGCACGGTGCTGCTGGACGGCCGGCGGGTGAAGAGCTGCCTGCTCCTCGCGGTCACCTTGGACGGCCGGTCGGTGGTCACCGTGGAGGGGCTGGCCGGCCCGGACGAGCTGTCCCCGCTCCAGGCCGCCTTCGTCGCGCACGACGCGTTCCAGTGCGGCTACTGCACCCCCGGCCAGCTCTGCTCCGCCCGTGGCATGCTCGACGAGGTCGCCCGTGGCTGGCCCAGCGCGGTCACCGGCGACCTCACCGCCCCGCCCGAGCTGACCGACGCGGAGATCCGCGAGCGGATGGCCGGCAACCTTTGCCGCTGCGCCGCGTACCCGCACATCGTCGCGGCCGTTCGCGAGACGGCGATGACGAGGTGAGACCGTTCCGCTACCACCGGCCCGCCGGCGTGGCCGAGGCGGTCGCCGTGCTGGCCGTCGAGCCGCAGGCGGCGTACCTGGCCGGCGGGACCAACCTGGTGGACCTGATGAAGCTCGGGGTGCAGCGGCCCGACCTGCTGGTGGACGTGACCCGGCTGCCGCTGGACGCCGTCGAGGAGCTGCCCGGCGGCGGGCTGCGGATCGGCGCGACGGTCCGCAACAGCGACCTGGCCGCCCACCCGGTTGTCCGGCGCGACTACCCGGTGCTGGCCCGCGCGCTGCTCGCCGCCGCCTCCGGGCAGCTGCGCAACCTGGCCACCACCGGCGGCAACCTGTTGCAGCGCACCCGCTGCGTCTACTTCCAGGACACCGGCAAGGCCTGCAACAAGCGCGAGCCGGGCAGCGGCTGCGCCGCCCGGCACGGCCAGAACCGCGACCTGGCCGTGCTGGACTGGTCCGACCTGTGCGTGGCGACCCACCCGTCGGACCTGGCGGTCGCGCTCGCCGCGCTGGACGCCGTGGTGGAGGTGCACGAGCCCGACGGTCCGCGGGACGTCCCGCTGGCGGCGCTGCACCGCTCACCCGGCGAGCACCCGGAACGGGAGACCACCCTGGCCCGGGGTGCGCTGATCACCGCCGTCCGGCTGCCGCACCTGCCGGCCGCGCGCCGCTCGGCGTACCTCAAGGTGCGCGACCGGGCGTCGTTCGCCTTCGCCGTCGGCTCGGTGGCCGCGGTGCTGGACCTCGACGGCGACGTGGTCCGCGACGTCCGGCTGGCGTACGGGGCGGTGGCACACCGGCCGTGGCGGGCGTACCGGGCCGAGGAGGAGCTGCGCGGGCGGCCTTTCAGCCCGCAGTTGGCGGCGCAGGCCGCCGATGCCGAGCTGGCCGAGGCCCGCCCGCTGCGGCACAACGGCTTCAAGCTGCCGCTGACCCGGGCGATCACGGTGCGGGCCCTGACCGAGCTGGCCGAGGGGACCTCCGCACCATGACCACCGGCGCGGTGGGGCGGGCGTATCCCCGGTTGGAGGGTCGGGAGAAGGTCACCGGCACGGCACGGTACGCGGTGGAGTACCCGGTGGACGGGGTCACCTACGGCTGGGCGGTGCCGGCGGCGGTGGTCCGGGGACGCATCACCCGGGTCGACGCCGCCCCGGCGCTCGCGCTGCCCGGCGTGCTCGCCGTGGTGCACCACGGCAACGCGCCCCGACTAGCGCCCGGGCCGGAGCCGGACCTGTGGCTGTTGCAGGAGCCGGCCGTGCACTACCGGGGGCAGCTGATCGCGGTGGTGGTCGCCACCAGCCTGGAGGCGGCCCGGGAGGGCGCCCGGCTGGTCCGGATCGACTACGACGCCGGGCCGCACAGCACGGTGCTCACCGCCGACCACCCCGGCCTGTACCGGCCGGACCAGGTCAACCCCAGCTACCCGACGGACACGGCGGAGGGCGACTTCGACGCCGGGTACGCGGCCGCGCCGGTACGGCTGGACGCCACGTACCGGACGCCGGCGTACCACAACAACCCGATGGAGCCGCACGCCACCACCGCGCAGTGGCGGGACGGGCGACTGCTGGTGCACGACTCCAACCAGGGCGCCACGCCGGTGCAGGCAGTCCTGGCCGAACTGTTCGAGCTGCCCCGCGAGTCGGTCCGGGTGATCGCGCAGCACGTTGGCGGCGGCTTCGGCAGCAAGGGATACCCCAAAGCGGCCGTGGTGCTGGCCGCGCTGGCGGCGCGGCAGGTGGACCGGCCGGTTCGGCTGGCGCTGACCCGGCAGCAGTTGTTCGGGCCGGTCGGCTACCGCACGCCCACCATCCAGCGGGTCCGGCTCGCCGCCGACGCCGACGGGCGACTCACCGCGATCTGCCACGATTCGATCACCCAGACCTCGACCCTCCAGGAGTTCGCCGAGCAGGTCGCCGTCTACACGCGCAGCATGTACGCCGCGCCGCACCGGCGCACCACGCACCGGCTGGCCCGCCTCGACGTGCCCACGCCGTTCTGGATGCGCGCCCCGGGCGAGTGCCCCGGCGCGTACGCCCTGGAGTCGGCGATGGACGAGCTCGCCACCGAGGCCGGCATCGACCCGGTGGAGCTGCGGATCCGCAACGACCCCGCGGTCGACCCCGAGCTGGGACAGCCGTTCACCAGCCGCAACCTGGTCGCCTGTCTGCGCGAGGGTGCCCGCCGGTTCGGCTGGGCCGACCGGGACCCCGCACCCCGGTCCCGGCGCGACGGGCGCTGGCTGGTCGGCACCGGGGTGGCCGGCGCGAGCTACCCGGCGCGGGCGCGCGCTTCCGCCGCGACGGCCACCGCGCGCCCCGACGGCGGTTTCCTGGTCCGGATCGACGCCACCGACATCGGCACCGGCGCCCGGACGGCGCTCTGGCAGGTGGCGGCCGACGCGCTGGGGGTGTCGCCGGAGCGGGTGGAGATCCAGATCGGCGACAGCGACCTGCCGCCGGCCGGGGTGGCGGGCGGCTCGATGGGCACCTCCTCGTGGAGCTGGGCGGTGATCCGCGCGTGTGAGGCGCTGCGGGAGAAGCTTCGGGACACCCCCGGCGGGGTGCCGTCCGACCGGGAGGTGACCGCGGAGGTGAGCACCGCCGACGAGGTGCGGGAACAGCCCGCGCTGCCGCGGTACGCGTACGGGGCGCACTTCACCGAGGTCCGGGTGGACGCGGACACCGGCGAGGTGCGGGTGAACCGGCTGCTCGGGGTGTTCGCCGCCGGGCGGGTGGTGAACCCGACGACCGCGCGCAGCCAGCTCATCGGCGGCATGACGATGGGCTTGTCGATGGCGCTGCACGAGGAGGGCGTGCTCGACGAGCGGTACGGCGACTGGGTCAACCACGACCTGGCCACCTACCACATCACGGGTTGCGCGGACGTGGAGCGGATCGAGGCGCACTGGCTGGACGAGCAGGACGGCGAGCTGAACCCGGCCGGGGTGAAGGGCATCGGCGAGATCGGCATCGTCGGCACCGCGGCGGCGATCACCAACGCGGTGCACCACGCGACCGGCGTACGGATCCGCGACCTGCCGATCCGACTCGACAAGCTGATCGGCATATCACCGTTAGCTTAAATAAGCTCGGGCTGATATAAAGGTCGTCGTGCACGCCTTCGACGTGCTGGGCGATCCGGTCCGGCGCCGCATCCTGGAGCTGCTCGCCGGTGGCGAGCAGACCGCCGGCGCGGTCAGCGCGGTGATCCGCGAGGAGTTCGGCATCTCCCAGCCCGCCGTGTCCCAGCACCTCAAGGTGCTGCGGGACAACGGCTTCGCCACCGTGCGGCCGGAGGGCGCCCGGCGGCTCTACGCGGTCGACCCGCGCCCACTGCGCGAGGTGGACGGCTGGCTGGAGCACTTCCGCCGGTTCTGGACGCCGCCCCTGGCGGCACTCGCCACCGAGCTGGCCCGGGGCCGACGCGAACGCCGGCTGCGCGGGCCCGCCGACCCACCCGAGGAGAGGAACCCACAATGATCAACGCGATCGAGCAGATCAACGCGGTCCAGCGCCACGTCGGCAGCCGCACCCTGGAGGCCGGCGAGGCCCGGGTGACCACGATCAGCCAGACGTACCACACGACGGTCGAGGATCTCTGGGACGCCTGCACCAGCGCCGAGCGCATCCCGCGCTGGTTCCTGCCGATCAGCGGCGACCTGCGGCTGCACGGGCGGTACCAGCTCCAGGACAACGCCAGCGGCACCGTCGAGAGCTGCGACCCGCCGCACCGCTTCACCGCCACCTGGGAGTTCGGCGGCGAGGTGAGCTGGATCGAGGTGCGGCTCACCCCGGTCGACGACGAGCGGACCCGATTCGAGCTGGACCACATCGCGCACGTCGACCAGGACCGGTGGGCCCAGTTCGGGCCGGGCGCCGTCGGCGTCGGCTGGGACCTGGGCCTGCTCGGTCTCGCGTCGTACCTGTCCGCCGACGGCAGCGGGGTTTCGCCGGAGCAGGCAGCCGAGTGGAGCGTCTCCGACGAGGGCCGGCGGTTCACGGAGCTGAGCAGCGAACTGTGGGGTCAGGCGAGCATCGCCGGCGGCACCGACGCCGACGAGGCGAAGGCCGCCGCTGAACGCACCACCGCCTTCTACACCGGCGCCCCCACCGCCTGAGCAGCGCATCCGCACCGCCGCCGCCGGCCCGAGGACCGCGGCGGCGGTGCGGGTAACGTGCTGCGGCATGACCGGTACGCCGTACTCGCACTGCTCCTACTGCGGCGCCGCCTACCCGGCGGCGGGCTGGCCGCGGGTCTGTGCGGCCTGCGACGAGACCGTCTGGCGCAACCCGCTGCCCGTCGCGGTGGCGGTGCTGCCGGTCCGCACCGCCGAGGGCCTGGGTGTGGTGGTGGTCCGCCGGGACATCGAGCCGGCCCGCGGGCTGCTCGCGCTGCCCGGCGGTTTCATCGAGTACGGCGAGGAGTGGTCCGACGCGCTGGTCCGCGAACTGCAGGAGGAGACCGGGCTGGTGGCGGGCGCCGAGGACGCCCGGCTGTTCGCGGTGCACGGCGCCCCGGCGGGCGGCACGATGATGATCTTCGGGGTGCTGCCCGAGCGGCGGGCCGAGGAGCTGCCGCCGTCGGCGCCGACCGAGGAGGCGACCGAGTGGTTGGTGCTCACCGAGCCGGTGGAGCTGGCGTTCTCGACCCACACCCGGGCGCTCGCCGACTTCCTCACCCGCGACCGCCGCGCCTGACCTCCCCTCCCCCAGCCGCCCCGGCCCGGCCCGACCTTGGGCCAGGTGGGTCGGCCTCAGCCGCGCGAGCTGCCTGGTGCTCAGCGGGGTAGTGCGTCGTCGGTGCCGGCGAGGTAGCCGCTGGCCTGGAGGTCGAACAGCTCGCGGTAGAGGCCGCCGGCCGCCATCAATTCGTCGTGACTGCCCTGCTGGACGAGTCGACCCCGGTCCATGACGAAGATCCGGTCGGCGTGCCGGACGTTGGCCAGCCGGTGGGTGATCAGGACGACGGCGCGGTCCGGTCGGCGACGCAGATGCTGGAACAGAGCGTGTTCGGCGCGGGCGTCCAGGGCTGCCGACGGCTCGTCACAGATCAGCAGGGCGGCGTCCCGGTAGAGGCCCCGAGCGGCGACCAGCCGCTGCCACTGCCCGCCGGACAGCTCGTGGCCATCCTTGAACTCCCGGTCGAGCAGGGTGTCGTAGCCGTGCGGCAGGCCGACGATCATGTCGTGGGCGGCGGCCGCGGCGGCGGCATCCTGCACGCTGGGGCCCGGTCGATCCGGCGGCCGGTCATGCCGCCCGACCCGGATGTTCTGCCCGGCGGTGAACGGAAACCTCCACCAATCCTGGGTCATCACGGCCACCTGCGCGCCGACGGTACGCGGGTCCAGTTCGGCGGCGTCGACGCCGTCCCAGCGGATCACCCCGCCGGTCGGCTGGTAGAGCCCCGCGATCAGCTTGGCCAGGGTGGTCTTGCCGGAGCCGTTCTCGCCGACCAGCGCGATCACCTCGCCCCGCCGGACGGTCAGGCTGACCCGGTCCACCGCTGGCGCGTCAGTGTCCGGATAGCGCAGGCTCACCTCGTCCAGCTCGACCGCGTCGACGCCGTCGGCGGCCCGCTCACCGCCGATCGGCACCCGGCTGCCGGCACGGTCCAGGAAGTCCCGGTAGTCCTGGTAGTAGAGGGCGTCCTCGTAGAGCGAGTTGGTGGCGACGACGGCCACCCCCAGGCTGGTCCGCGCCGACTGCAGGGCGAGCATGGCGGTCGCCGCGGCGGCGAGAACGACCATTCCGCCCAGCAGCAGACCGCCGAGGACCGCGTACACCCCGAAGGTGGCCAGCCCCGCGACGGACGCGCCCACCACCCGGGTGCCCGTCTGCGAGCGGACCAGTCGCAACTGGGCCCGGGTCTCGACGGCCATCACAGCCCGGTACTCGGCGAGCAGGAAGTCGCGCATCTGATAGGCGCGCACCTCGGCGGCGGTGCGCCGGTTGGCCATCAGGTGGGCCAGCATCCACATCCGACGTCGCCGGGTGATCCGCGCCAGCATGGCCAGGTACTCCCGGCGGGCCATCCGCACCGCCGTGATCGCCTGGGGTATCGCCGCGAGCAGCAGGCAGGGCAGTAGCAGCGGCTGGATGACGGTCACCGCGACCGCGGTGGCGAGGATTCCGACCACACCGGTGACCAGGTTGACGGTGTGATCGACGATGTACGCCGCTTCGCCCATCCCCCGGTCCCGCACGCGGTCCATCTCCTCGGCGAACCCCGCGTCGTCGAACGCGGCTAGGTCCACCGCCGTGGTCGCCTCGAACAGCCGCAGCTCCACCTGGTAGTTGATCTGCGGGGTCAACCGGGCCTGAGCCCAACCGGCGGCGATCGTCAGACCACCGCGGGCCGACACCGCCGTGGCGGCCACGATCAGCGCCGGCAGGGCCGAGCGGACCCGGTCCGGGGTGGGACCTGCGGCGAACAGCTCGCGCAGCACGCTGGTCGTGGCGAGCAGGCCGAACGTGGTCATCACCCCGGCCGCGACGTTGAGCCCGATGGAGGCGACGGTGTCCCGGCGGTTGGTGGCCCAGGCCAGCCCGACCGCCTCCCGGACCAGCCGGGGCAGCCGCCGGGCCACCGCCCAGAAGCTGGTGTGGGCGAACTCCCTCGCGTGGTGCATCCAGACGGCGTCCTCCAGCTCCGGCAGCACCGGCGGGTCGCCTGGCCGATCGTCGTCCAATGAGGCGGTGCGCTGGCGGGCCATCGACTCCACGGACCCTCCTCGGGGCGGGATCACCATTGCCGCCCGACACTACTGCGTGCAACTGCTCGATGTCTCCAGGTGACCGGCGCGTCGCACGAGTGTGCCAATGGCGTGTCGTCACCCCACCCGGATGATCCCGAGCCGGCCAGGTCAGCCGGCCGGCGTCTCCGAGCGGAAGCTGTGACCCATCTCGGCGCCGAGCCCGAAGTAGTGGCGGAAGTTGTAGATCAACGGATGCCAGGCCCCCGGGTCGACATGGTCGGTGCCCGGCACGACGATGCGGGCGTCGGCGTGCACCGCCAGTACGTGGGCCTCGACGATGAGGAACGAGTCAGTGGCGTCGGCGTGGATCCGGGAGACCCGGGCCTCCAGGTGCAGCGGGCACTCGGCCACCCGGGGCGGTCGGACTCGGTACGACGGCTGCGGCCGCAGGCCGGCGGCCTCGAACTTCGCCGACTCGTGCCGGAACCGGTCGCGCTTGGAGTCCGGCACCTGGTGCCGTCCGGTCAGCGGCGCCAGCCGCTCGACGGCCTCCCACTGATCAGCAGCGGGAAGATTGATCACCACATCGGGGCGGGCGGCGAGGTTGTACGCGGTCTGCCCCTCGCCGCCGAGGCCGAGCACGACGACGTGGTCGAGGGCCCACGCAGAGGAGATCGGTGCCAGGTTGGCGCTGCCGTCGTCGTTCTCGGTGCTCAGCAGCACCACCGGGGTACCGAAGTACAGGATGCTCGGGTTGATCGTCAGGTGCTCGGCGACGGGTGGTGAGTGGCTGATCGTCATGGTCGCTGACCGTACGGCCGTCATCGTTCGGCCCTCGCCGAAACGACCGGTCCGCAGGTCAGGACCGCGGCGTGCCCTCGTTGACCGGCAGCAGGACCCGGAAAGTGGTCCGCCCCGGTTCGGTCTCCACCCGGATGTCGCCGTGGTGCTTGTGCACCACGATCCGGTACGAGATGTCCAGCCCCAGCCCGGTGCCCGCCCCCACCGGCTTGGTAGTGAAGAACGGCTCGAAGATGCGCGGACGCACCTCGGGCGGGATGCCGGGGCCGGTGTCGGTGATCTCCACCGCCAGCAGGTCGCCGACGCGTCCGGTGTGGACGATCAGCGTGCCCTTCTCTCCCATCGCGCCCAGCGCGTTGTCGATCAGGTTGGTCCACACCTGGTTCAGCTCCGCGGCGTACGCCGGGACCGGCGGGAGGCCGCGGTCGTACTCGCGGACCAGCTTGACCTGCGCGGGGATCTTCCCCTTGAACATCACCAACGTCGCGTCGAGCAGGTCGTGCACGTCCACCACCCGGTGCGGCGCGCGATCCAACTGGGAGTACTGCTTGGCGGCACCGACCAGCCCGGAGATGCGGGTCACCGCGTCGCCGATCTCACGCATCAGCAGCTCGGTGTCGACGGTGTAGGTGAGCCACCGCACCGCCGCCTCCAGGTCCGCCGGGCCGACCGCCGCCTTCACCCGCCCCAACCAGGCCGCGTCGAGCCCGCCACCCACCAGGATCGGCGCCAGATCCCAGGCGCCGCTCACCCCGTGCTCCTCCAGCCAGTCGGTGAGCGCGTCCTCGGCGTCGGCGGTCGCCATCGGGGTCAGCTTCGGCGCGGTGGCCACCCGGGCCACCGCCTCCTCCTGCAACGCGACGAGGCCGTGCAGCGCCCGACCGTCCAGCCGGCCGTCGGCGATCATCGCGAGCTTGTGCCGCATCCCGGCGACCCGGTCGCCCAGCACCGATGTGGCCCGCACCGCCGCCGCGGCCGGGTTGTTCAGCTCGTGGGTCAGCCCCGCCGAGAGCGAGCCCAGCGCAAGCAGCCGCTCCCGTTCGCCGACGATGGTCTGGCTGTTCCGCATCCCGAAGAACAGGCCCTCCAGCAGGTGCATCGGCATCGGAAACCAGGACCGCAGGGCGTACGCGAAATCCTCGGCCGGCAGCACGAAGAACTCCGCGTCGGTCACTGCCCGCAGACTGTTGCGGTAGGTCTGCTCGACCTGGTCGCCCAGGTACGCCTGGGTGGCGCCGCCGTACACCCCGCGCTGCTCGGTGCGGCTGACCTCGATGTCGTCGCCGCGTACCTGCCGGCTCAACGCCACCGCGCCACGCAGCAGGACGAAGAAGCAGGTGGCGTCCTCGCCCTCGGCGTACACCAGCGTGCCGCCCGCGCGCTGCTCAACCCGGCCGTACTCGGCCAGCCAGTCCAACTGCCCGTCGTCGAGGGCCTCGAACAGGAACAGGGTACGCAGCTGAGCGGGTGTCAGCCGATCGGTCTCGGTGGTCACTGGGCCTCCTTCGTTCGCGACTGCGGGGCTCGCAAACCCGGCTCACTCCTCGCGCTCACTGGGCCTCCAGGTAACGGTGCACGAGCGACACGGCCATGGCGCCCTCGCCGACGGCCGAGGCGACCCTCTTGACCGATTCGGCTCGCACGTCACCCGCGGCGAACACCCCCGGCAGGCTGGTCTCCAGGTGGTACGGATCGCGCGACAGCGACCAGCCGGCCGGACGCCGCCCACCGGCGAGCAGATCCGGACCGGTCACGATGAAGCCGCGCCCGTCGCGGACCAGCACCCCGTCCAGCCAGTCGGTCCGAGGCTCGGCGCCGATGAAGATGAACAGCCAGGACGTGTCCACCGAGCGGGCCTCGCCGGTACGCGTGTCGCACAGGGTGAGCCGTTGCAGGTGGTCCTGCCCGGCGCCACCGACCACCGCGGTGTGCGGGTGCACGGTGATCCGGTCGATGCGCTCCAGCTGGTCGATCAGGTATCGGGACATCGAGGCGGTCAGGTCGGCGCCCCGGATCAGCAGGTGCACGCGGGCCGCGTACCGGGAGAAGTGCACGGCGGCCTGGCCGGCCGAGTTCGCCCCGCCGACGATGTAGACGTCCTGGTCGACGCAGCTCGGCGCCTCGGTCGCCGTGGAGCCGTAGAACACCCCCCGGCCGGTGAAGTCGGCCAGCCCCGGGGCGTCGAGCACCCGGTAGGAGACCCCGGTGGCCAGCACCACGGTGTGCGCGGCGATCTCGGTGCCGTCTCCGAAGCGCAGCAGCCGGGCGCCGCCGGCCTCGCTCAGACCGACGACCTCCCGGGCGCTGAGCAGCTCGGCGCCGAACTTCACCGCCTGCCGCCGCGCCCGGTCGGTCAGCTGCGCCCCGGAGACGCCGTCCGGAAAGCCCAGGTAGTTCTCGATTCGGCTGCTCTGTCCGGCCTGCCCGCCGGTCGCCCGCCGCTCGACCAGCACGGTGCGCAGCCCCTCCGAGGCGCCGTACACCGCGGAACCGAGGCCGGCCGGGCCACCGCCGATCACCACCAGGTCGTAGAAGTCGGAGGCGGGCACCACGGTCAACCCGGCCAGCCCGGCCAGCTCGGCCTCGCTCGGAGCGATCAGTGCCTTGCCCTCGGCGGTCACCACCAGCGGCACGTCCGCCGCGGTGGCCCCGGCGGCGTCGAGCAGTCGGGCGCCCTCCGGGTCGTCGGCCAGCAACCAGCGGTACGGCACCAGGTTGCGCGCCAGGAAGTCGCGGACCTTGAACGACGGCGCCGACCAGCGGTGCCCGACGACCCGGATCTCGGTGGTCGCCGCGTCCGGGGTGACCGCCCACGCCTCCAGCAGGCCGTCCACCACCGGGTACAGCTTCTCCTCCGGCGGATGCCAGGGCTTGAGCAGGTAGTGGTCCAGGTCGACCACGTTGATCGCCTCGATCGCGGCGTCGGTGTCCGCGTACGCGGTGAGCAGCACCCGGCGGGCGGCCGGGAAGATGTCCATCGCGGCCTCCAGGAACTCGACTCCGGTCATCTCCGGCATCCGGTGATCGGCCAGCAGCAGCGCCACCTGCTCGCCACGCAGCTTGACCTCCCGCAGCGCGTCCAGCGCCTCCGGGCCCGAGGCGGCCCGCAGCACCCGGTAGCGGTCGCCGTACCGGCGACGGATGTCCCGGGCCACCGCCCGGGACACCACCGGGTCGTCGTCGACGGTCAGGATCACCGGGTTCGCCATGGCGCCCATGAAACCACCTACCAGGGGTCCGCCGCACCGGGCCGGGTCGGTACGGGACGCGGTTCACGGTTGGTCGGGCGCGAGGCGGGTAAGCCGGGTCGCCGCGCGGGTGGCCGCACACCGACGACCCGCCCGACTGCCGCGCACACCTCGGGGGGCCCATGGCGGACGCGTCGACGACCGGAACGACGTCGGACCGGGTCGTGGAGCTGCGGGTGCACGGCGTCTCGGGGGCGGGGGCCGACCAGGTGCTGGACCGGCCGCACGTCCACCAGGTCGCCGGGGACCGCAGCGGCGGGTTCTACCGCCCACGTGAGGGCTATCCCGACACCAAGGGCACCGACGGGATCATGCTGGAGGCGTACCGCTGGAGCGACCTGCCGTCCGGCACGGCCGTGCGGACGCTGTCGCTGGTGTTCCTGCTGCCGTTCATGCTCTGCAACGTGGCGCTCTGGATGCGCCCGGCGGGTTACGCCTCGAAGCACGGCATCGTCGCGCTGTGCCGGGTGCTCGCGCTCACCCTCACCATGCTCTACGTGCTCTCCATCGTCGGGGTGGCGCTGGACCTGATCGCCTGGCGTTGCATGGGCACCCCGTCCTGCATGGCCGGGCGGACCTGGCTGTCCTGGCTCGGCGGGCGCTCGGCCGGGTTGCGCCTCGGCGTGTTGGCGCTGGTGCCGGTCGCCGCCATCGGAGTCGTCTGGTGGCTGGGCGCCCGCCCCAGCCACTCGTTCGACGCGTTCCGGACCCGGGAGCCCTCCTCCGCCGCCGCCGCGCACCGGTTGAGCGCGGTCGGCCAGTGGGACGGCACGCCGCTGGTGGGCAGGCTGCGCTCGGTGCACGTCGCCGCCGCGTTCGCCACCCTGGACGGCAGCCTGCTGGCCGCCCGGATCAGCGAGGGTGCGTCCTGGGTGATGGGGGTGCTGGTCGTGGCCACCGGGGCGGTGCTGCTCGCCTGCCTCGTCCTGCTCACCGTGGTGCAGAGCATCGACCGGCCCGGCCCGTCGGCCCGGCTCGACGGGCTCACCCGCGGCCTACGCACGATCGCCTGCGGCCTGACCATCCTGGTGATCGTGTACACGATCATCAGCCCGAAGCCGTGGCCGCACGGCCGCGAGCTGCCCGGGTACGGCGCGCTCGTCGCCTGGCTGTTCGCCAGCCAGACCGCGCTGCTGCTCGTACTCGCCGCGTTGGTGATCTGGCGACGGGGCGGGCCGCCGGGGGCCTCACCGCTGCGCGCGCTGGGCGCGCCGGCCTTCGTCACGGTGGGCGCCGGCCTCGCCGTGGCGTTCTCCGCCGAGCTGGTCTACCGGGTGTCGGACCTGCTGGACCGCGACGGTGAGACCGCGGACCGACTGGCCACCAGCCCGCCACTGGCGTACAAGTGGGCGATCTTCGGGTTCTTCATCGCGGTGCTGACCGCACTGCTGTTCGGCGGCGTGGTCACGGTGCTGAGCTGGCGCGAGCGGAGGCGGGCCGCGGCCGCGATCGTGGCCGCCGACTTCCCGCACGCGCCGCCGGACGCGGCGCAGCGGCTGCGTCAGGTCGAGCAGGCGGTGGCCCGGGCCCGGTTCACCGAGCGGCTGCCCCCGCTCACCGTGGTCTACGCCGGGCTGGCCGCGGTCGGCCTGGCCGCCAGCGTGCTCGGCCTGCTCCAGCTCTATCCCGGTGACGTGATCCAGCGCTACGTCCGGCTGCCCGCCGACATGGTCAACTTTCTGATCGGGATGGGCAGCTACGCGATCGCCGCGATCGTGCTCGGGCTGGTGGTCGGCGGCATCTTCGCGTACCGGACGGCACAGTTCCGCCGGTACGTGGGCGTGCTCTGGGACCTGGGGACGTTCTGGCCCCGGGCGGCGCACCCCTTCGCCCCGCCCTGCTACGCCGAGCGGGCCGTACCGGAGCTGACCCGGCGGATCACCTATCTAGTCGACCAGGGCGAGGCGGTGCTGCTGGCCGGGCACAGTCACGGCTCGGTGCTGCTCGCCGCCACGGTGCTGCAACTGCCGCCCCGGACCACCGACCGGGTCGCCCTGCTGACCTACGGGACGCCGCTGCAGCGGTTGTACTCGCAGCTGTTTCCCGCCTACGTCGACGACGAGGTGCTGCGCGAGATCGGCGAGCGGGTCGGCTGGCGCTGGGTGAACCTGTGGCGGGAAACCGACCCCATCGGAGGTTGGATCTTCGCTCCGCACCGTCCCGGGGACCCCGGGACGGTCACCGGGCCGGAGGCCTCCGTGGACCGCCGGTTGGTCGACCCGCACGACGTGGTGCCACCGCCGTACGACAGCGTGCCGCCGCCGATCCTGGGGCACTGGCCGTGCGAGTCGGATGAGGCGTTCGCGGCGGCGGAGCGGGACCTGACCGAGCGGCTGCGCGCGGACCTGCGGCGTACGGGTTGAGCGGCGGGCCGGATATCGTCGCGGGGTGAGCCCGTCCAAGCAGCCCGAACGCCGGCTGATCGCCTCGAACAAGAAGGCCCGGCACGACTACACCGTGCTCCGGACGTACGAGGCGGGCATCGTGCTGGTGGGCACCGAGGTGAAGTCGCTGCGCGAGGGGCGGGCGTCGCTGGTGGACGCGTTCGCCCACGAGCGGGACGGCGAGATCATGCTGTACGGCCTGCACATCGCCGAGTACGCCTACGGCACGTGGACCAACCACGCCCCCCGGCGCAACCGCAAGCTGCTGCTGCGCCGGGCCGAGATCGACCGGATCCTGGAGAAGGTCCGCGAGGGTGGCGTGACCCTGGTCCCGCTGTCGATGTACTTCGACAACGGCTGGGCCAAGGTCGAGCTGGCCCTGGCCAAGGGCAAGCGCACCTACGACAAGCGGCAGACGCTGGCCGAGCGCGACGCCAACCGGGAGATCGCCCGCGAGCTGGGCCGGCATCTCAAGGGCCACCCGCGCCGGGGCTGACCCCACCCGGGCCGCCGGAGCGAGGGCGCCCGCGTCACGCCACGTCGTGTCATCCTGGCCGGATGCGAGTCGCCTCGATCCACACCTATCCGGTGAAGGGGTGCCGCCGAATGGACCGCGACACGGCGCGGGTCGAGCCGTGGGGCCTGGACGGCGACCGGCGCTGGCTGATCGTGGACGACCACGGGGTCGGCCTGACCCAGCGCCAGCACCGGGAACTGGTGACGGTGCGGGCGGTGTCCCGGCCGGGCGGGCTGACCCTGGACGCGCCGGGCCTGGCTCCGCTCGATCTGGCCGAACCGACCGGCGGCGAGGCGATCCAGGTCCGGGTGTTCCGAGGGCGGCCGCCCGCACCGGTACGCGCCGCCGGCCGCGAGGCGGACGACTGGCTCAACCAGCTGTTGGGGCGCACCGCTCGGCTGGTCTGGCTCGGTGACCCCGCCGGCAACCGCGTTCCCTGGCCGGTTCCGCCCGGCTCCGGCGCCGAGGTGAGCTTCGCCGACGGCACTCCGCTGCTGCTGGCCAACACCGCGTCGCTGGACGCGTTCAACGACTGGCTGCTGGAGTCGGGCAGCTCCGAGGGGCCGCTGCCGATGATCCAGTTCCGCCCCAACCTGCTGGTCAGCGGTGCCGCGCCGTGGGCCGAGGCCGAGTGGGTCGGCCGGCGGATCAGGATCGGCGGGGCGGTGTTCCACGGCGTCGACGAGTGTGGCCGCTGTCTGGTCGCGACGATCGACCAGGAGACCGGGGAGCGTGGGCGGGAGCCGCTGTGGATGCTCGCCGCACGGCGGAACATCGGCCGGAAGCTCCGCTTCGGTCTCCAGATGACGGTGCGGGCCGAACCGGGCGGGCCTTCCCGCGACGGTCGTACGGTCAGCGTCGGTGACACCGTGGAGGTGCTGGACTGACCGGGGCGGCCCGCCTCGGACGTTGTTGCGCTGCCACCGGAGGTGCGGCAACATCAGGCGCCGTGACCGCACCAGGCAGGGACCCCGAGAACGACACCCAGGCCGGCGACAGCGGCACACACCGGTGGAATCGGCGGGTCAAACACTGGATGGCCGGCGCCGGGGTCACCGCCCTGGCCGCCGTGGTCGGCATCACCCTCGCCGTACGCTCCGGCTCCGCCCCGGCCTGTGCCGCGCCACCGACGGGCGCCACCGTCCACAAGGGAAAGGCCTCCTTCTACGACGCGGGCGGCTCGGGCGGCAACTGCTCCTTTCCGAGCCCTCCGGCGGACCGGCTCTACGTGGCACTCGGCCCGTCGGAGTACGCGGGGGCGGCGGCCTGCGGCGGTTACCTGGACGTGAGCGGCCCGAAGGGCACGGTCCGGGTCGTGGTCATGGATCAGTGCGCCGGGTGCACGCCCGGCCGCATCGACCTCTCCGAGGAGGCGTTCGCCCGGATCGCCGACCGGGCGCAGGGCGTCGTGCCGGTGACGTACCGGGCGGTGGTGAGCCCGCCGCTCGACGGGGGCCTCACCTTCCGGATGAAGAACGGCGCCTCGCAGTGGTGGTTCGCGGTGCAGGTGGGCAACCACGGCAACCCGCTCCGCTCGGTCGAGGCGAAGGGGCCGGGCGGCGGCTTCCGCGCGGCGGTCCGCCAGAACGACAACTACTGGACCGTCGAGCGCGGGATCGGCCCCGGGCCCTACAGCATCAGGGTCACCGACGTGTACGGGCGCCAGGCAACCGCCACCACCATCCGGATGGTCGCGAAGCGGGTCCAACGCAGCGCGGCCTCCCTCGCCGACCCCGGCGCCCCGGCCCGTACGCCCAGCGGTTCGCCCTCGGCCGGACCGACCCCGACGGCGAGCCCCGTCCCGACGGAGTCGGTCGCCCCGACGGCGACCCTCGAAGCCCTCGCCGGCGCCGCCCCGCTCGGCGTCCCCGACTGCTGACCCCACCCACGCCGGTCCCGTCCGCCTCCCGGCGAGCGGGGACAGGGAGACGTAAAACGCAACCCCTTCCGGTCTTTCCGCTCGCAGATGCGAGGGCTAGGGTGAGCCGGTGACGATGTTTCGGATCGGCGAGGCGGCCGAGCTGCTGGGCGTCAGCGCCGACACGATGCGCCGCTGGGTGGACGCCGGGCGACTGACCGCCGGGCGCGACGCGCACGGCCATCGGGTCATCGACGGCGCGGACCTGGCGAATCTGGCCCGCGCCCAGGCCGCCGATCCGGCGGTGGGCGCCGAGCTCTCCTCCGCCCGCAACCGGCTGCGCGGCATCGTCATCGACGTACGCAAGGACACCGTGATGGCGCAGGTCGACATCCAGGCGGGCCCGTTCCGGATCGTGTCGCTGATGAGCCGGGAGGCCGTCGACGAGCTTGACCTGCGGGTCGGCTCGGTGGCCGTCGCAGTGATCAAGTCGACCACGGTGGTGGTGGAGCGGGCCGCACCCGCCCCGGCCAGGGGAAGGTCGGGCGGATGAGGGCGCGGGCGGTGCATACGGCGGTGGCCGCACTGGTGGCGGTGGCCGGGCTGGCGGTGGCCGGTTGCGGCGGAGGCGACGACCCGACGCCGGGCGGCACCGGGGACGATCGGGTCACCGGCGCGGTGACCGTGTTCGCCGCCGCATCGCTGACCGAGTCGTTCACGCGCATCGGCGAGGACTTCGAGGCCGCGTACCCGGGCAGCACCGTGACGTTCAACTTCGCGGGCAGCTCCGCCCTGGCCAACCAGATCAACCAGGGCGCACCGGCCGACGTGTTCGCCTCGGCCGCTTCGCGGAACATGACCACGGTGACCGAGGCGGGCAACGCCGACGGCACGCCGAGCACCTTCGCCCGCAACCAGCTGGTGATCGCGGTGCCCCGGGGCAACCCGAGGGGGGTGACCGGGCTGGCCGACCTGACCCGGCCGGGCGTGAAGGTGGCGCTCTGCGCCGACCAGGTGCCCTGCGGCGCGGCTGCCCGGTCCGCGCTGGAGGCGGCCGAGGTCGCGTTGACGCCGGTCACCCTGGAGCAGGACGTCAAGGGAGCGCTGGCCAAGGTGAAGCTGGACGAGGTCGACGCTGCCCTGGTCTACCGCACGGACGCCAGCGCGGCGACCGCCGACGTGACCGGCGTCGAGTTCCCCGAGTCGGCGCGGGCGGTCAACGACTACCCGATCGTGGCGCTGAAGGACGCGCCGAACCGGGCGGGCGCGCAGGCCTTCGTCGCGTACGTGCGCTCGGCGCCGGCGCAGGCGGCGCTCGCCGAAGCGGGCTTCCAGGCCCCGTGAGCCGCGTCCTCGACACCGCCGTGCCCCGGCGGCGCGGCCGGGTGCCGGCGGCGCTGCTGATCCCGGCCGGGTTGGGGCTGCTCTTCCTCGTCCTGCCGCTGGCCGGGCTGGTCGTGCGGGCACCGTGGACGACGCTGCCGCAGCGGCTCACCGAGCCGGGGGCGCTGACCGCACTACGGCTGTCGGTGCAGACCGCGACCCTGGCCACCATGCTCTGCCTGCTACTCGGGGTGCCACTGGCCTGGCTGCTGGCCCGGGTCGAGTTCCCCGGCCGGCGACTGGTCCGCGCCCTGGTCACCGTGCCGCTGGTGCTCCCGCCGGTGGTCGGTGGGGTGGCGCTGCTGCTGGTCTTCGGCCGGCGCGGGCTGCTTGGCGGGTGGCTCGACGCCACGTTCGGCGTCACCCTGCCGTTCACCACCGCGGGTGTCGTGCTGGCCGAGTCGTTCGTCGCCATGCCGTTCCTGGTCATCGCCGTGGAGGGGGCGCTGCGCGCCGCCGACCACCGCTACGAGGAGGCCGCCGCGACGCTGGGCGCCGGCCGGTGGACCACCTTCACCCACGTCACGCTGCCGCTGGTGGCACCGGGGCTGGCCGCCGGCGCGGTGCTCTGCTGGGCCCGGGCGCTCGGCGAGTTCGGCGCCACGATCACCTTCGCCGGCAACTATCCCGGCCGGACGCAGACCATGCCACTCGCCGTCTACCTGGCATTGGAGACCGACCTGGAGTCCGCGATCGTGCTCAGCCTGGTGCTGCTCACCGTCTCGGTGGTCATCCTGGCCGCGTTACGCGACCGCTGGATGACCAGCCCGTGACCGCGTCACTGCTCGACGCCCGGCTCGTCGTCGACCGGGGCGCCTTCCGGCTGGACGTGCCGCTGCGGGTCGCGCCCGGCGAGGTGGTCGCGCTGCTCGGGCCGAACGGCGCCGGCAAGACCACCGCGCTGCGCGCGCTGGCCGGGCTGCACCCGCTCAGCGCCGGGCACGTCACGCTCGGCGGCGCCGACCTGGACCGGCCGGCGAGCCGGCGCTGGGTGCCCACCGAACGCCGGCCGATCGGCGTGGTCTTCCAGGACTATCTGCTCTTTCCGCACCTCAGCGCATTGGACAACGTGGCCTTCGGGCCGCGTCGGCACGGCATCGACCGTCGGGCGGCGCGGGCCACCGCCCGCGACTGGCTCGGCCGGGTGGGGCTGGCCGAGCAGGCGCACCGGCGGCCCCGGCAGCTCTCCGGCGGGCAGGCGCAGCGGGTGGCGCTGGCCCGCGCGCTGGCCGTCACGCCGTCGCTGTTGCTGCTCGACGAGCCGCTCGCCGCACTGGACGCCCGCACCCGGCTGGACACCCGCGCGGAACTGCACCGCCACCTGTCCGCGCATCCGGGGGCGACGGTGCTGGTCACCCACGACCCGCTGGACGCGCTGGCGCTGGCCGACCGCCTGGTCATCGTGGAGGGCGGACGGGTGGTGCAGGAGGGCGACGGCCCCAGCGTCACGGCCCGCCCGCGCACCGACTACGTGGCCCGCCTGGTCGGGCTGAACCTCTATCGGGGGCGGGCCGAGGGGCACGGGGTGCGGGTCGCACCGGAACTGACCCTCACCGTCGCCGACCGCCTGGACGGGGAGGCGTTCGTCGCCTTCCGCCCGGCGGCGGTGGCCCTGCACCCGCGCCGACCGGAGGGCAGCCCCCGCAACACCTGGGCGGGCACCGTGGCCGGCGTCCAGCGGCACGGCGACAACGTGCGGGTGCAGCTGGACGGGCCGATCGGGGTGGCCGCGGACGTCACCCCGGCCGCCGCCGCCCAGCTGCGGCTGATCCCCGGCCAGCAGGTCTGGGTGGCGGTCAAGGCGACCGAGACGCACGCCTACCCGGCCACCGGCTGACACCTGGTCGCGGTGCCCCGTCGTCCGCCGGGCGGCCCGGCGGGGACGGCTCAGCCGGCGAGGAGGTCGGCGTGCGCGGCGCGCAGCCATGCCAGCGCCGGGTCGCTGCCCGGGACGACACGGCGGTCCAGCTCGGCCCACACCTCGGCCAGTGCCGCGCGAACGGCACCGAGCTCGGCCGCGTGCCGGTGACTGCTGCGCCGGTGCTGCTCGTCGAGGCGACGGGCCCAGCCCGCGGTGACCGCGGCGAGCCGGTCGGCGTCGGCGCGGGCCTGTGCGCCGCTGCGGGCGGCAGCGGCCGGGACGATCGCGGCGACCGGGCGGTGATCGCCGTCGCGGGTGACGACGGTGACCGCGTCGGTCAGCTCGGCCAGCGCGACGAGCTGGCTGAACCGGGTGCGCGCCTCGCGCAGCGGCACGGAGCGCGGCGGATCGGGGTGCGGGGTGAGCGCGGGGACGGCCATGGATGCATGGTGCCGTCCGGGTACGACAGAACCCGCCGTCGTCAGTGGACGGTGGGCTGCGCAACGGCCGGCCCGACCAGCCACTCGTCGGCCAGCACCGACCAGACTTCGAGGTCGATCCGCCCCTGCGGCCCCGGGTAGACCTGCCGCAGCGTGCCGTCGTGGCGCAGGCCGAGACGGCGGGCGAGCGCGATGCTGCGGGCGTTGTCGGCGTTGGTACGCCACTCCACCCGCTGGATGCCGCGCTCGCGAACCGCCCAGTCGACGATCCGGCGGACCGCCGGCGCGACGATGCCCCGACCCTGCGCCGACGGCTCCACCCAGCAGCCCACCTCGCAGACGCCCAGCGCCGCGTCGAACGACACGAACATGACCCCGCCGACCAGCGTGCCGCGCCACCACAGGCCCCAGATGCCGCCGGCGTCGCGGGCCCAGCGGTCCGCGTACCGCTGGAGCACCGCCCGGGCCGAGGGCAGGTCGGTGGCGACGAAGGACGGCGACACCCAGGGCTGGATGTGCTCCCGCGCCCGGTCCAGGTTGGCGAGGAACTCCTCGGCCCGCCACGGGTCCAGCGGGCGCAGCTCGACCTCCTCGGTCAGCGGCAGGGCGAACACGGGGCCTCCACGGGATGCGGTTCGGACGTCGTTGGGAAGCAGGTTCGCACAGGCCCGCCGGCCGGACCCAGCGCGGGGCGCGCTCAGGCGCCACTCAAATGATCATGTGGGTCCAGTAGCTGAGCCAGAGCACGAACAGCGCGCCCTGCACCAGGGCGAGGGCCGCGGTCAGCCACACGTCGACGGTGGCGCGGCGTGCCCAGCGGGCCAGCACCAGGGCGACCGGGAAGGCGGCGAGCAGGTAGCGCAGCAGGCTCTTGTAGACCGCCGGGCCCATCGACAGCGGCACCAGGACCATGAGCACGCCGTACACCAGGTACGGCAGCTCCCGTCGGCGGAACCCGGCGATCAGCACGGCCAGCACGGCCACGGCGAACCAGACCCGGGCGGCGTCGCGGGGCTCCCCGGCCAGCCCGTCCAGCAGCACCGGCACCGGGTTCTGCACCTCGATCCCCCAGCCGACCTGCTGGGCATGCTGGTAGGCGAACCAGTCCCCGCCCCGCCACCGGCAGAACGCCATGAAGGTGAACCACCCGGCGGGCAGCAGCAGCAACGGCCAGCCGATCCGCAGGTAACCGAGCAGGGCGCGCGGGCCGAGCCGCCAATCGTGCTGGCGGAGCAGCACCAGGGCCAGCGGCAGCGCGACGAGCAGGCCGACCGACCGGCTCATCGCCAGGAAGTAGCCGAGCACGCCGACCAGCAGCCACCGACGGCGCTCGGCGTAGTAGAACGCGGCCAGCGCGAGGCAGACGAAGAGCGACTCGGTCAGCGCGGCCTGGAACAGGAACGCGGTGGGAAGCAGCACCAGGTAGCGGGTGAACCGGCGGGCCCCGTCCGGGTCGCCGAGCAGCAGCTCGGCCAGTCGGTAGCCGTACCAGAGGGCCAGCAGGAACGCGACGTTGCTGATCAGCAGCAGGCCCAGCGCGTTGTCGCCGCCGAGCAGCGCGCCGACCGGCCGGGCCAGGAACGGGTAGAGCAGGGGGAAGCCGAAGTCCCGCCACGGCCCGGTCATCGGCAGCTCACTCAGCCGCAGGTAGAGCAGCGCGTCCCAGGCGAACCAGAAGGAGATCCACCGGTGCCCGGAGATCTCCCGCTGCTGCGCCCACATCAACGCCTCGTCGGCCGGCGGTGCGCCGGGAACGCCGTCCCAGGCGTGCAGGACCAGGAGCCCGACCAGGGTGAGCAGCAGCTTCGCGCCGAGGAACAGGCCCAGCAGGTACGGCCAGGGGGCCGGCACCCGCCGGGCCAGCCGTACGACGGCCCGGGCCGTCGCGGCCAGCCGGGGGCCGAGCGCCCTCGCGCGCCCCCGGCCGCTCCGCCACCGGCGCATCCGCCCCGCTCCCCCGGTCCGCCCCGGCCCACCCTCTGCGCGGGGGCGCCACTCTTCCCGTTGTACGCCGCCGCGACCGCCGCCGGAGCCGAAACCGTCACATACCGGTGCGGTCGCGCGGGTGAAGTCCGCCGCAGAACGGGTACGCGCCGCGCCTCAACCACAGCGGTGAGCAGGGAGCGCGGCGGCATGAGCGAGCAGCACGGCACGGTGGTCATCGGCGCGGGGCCGGCGGGCCTCACGGCGGCGTACGAGCTGCTCCGGCACGGCCTGCCGGTCCGGGTTTTCGAGGCCGACGAGGTGGTCGGCGGGATCAGCCGGACCGTGGAGCGCGACGGGTGGCGGTTCGACATCGGCGGGCACCGGTTCTTCACCAAGGTGCCCCGGGTGGAGGCGTTCTGGCACGAGATCCTGCCGGACGAGGACTTCCTGACCCGGCCCCGGATGAGCCGGATCTTCTACCGGGGCGCGCTGTTCAACTACCCGCTCAGCGCGGCGAACGCGCTGCGCAACCTGGGGCTGCCGGAGGCGGCCCGCTGCCTGGGCTCGTACGCCCGGGCCCGGCTGCGCCCGCCCCGGGACCAGTCGCACTTCGAGGGCTGGGTGTCGGCCCGGTTCGGCTGGCGGCTGTACTCGATCTTCTTCAAGACGTACACCGAGAAGGTCTGGGGAATGCCGGCCGATCGGCTCCAAGCGGACTGGGCCGCGCAGCGGATCAAGAACCTGTCACTGGCGAAGGCCATCCGCAACGCCGTGCTGCCCCGGCGGTTCCGCACGGACGTCACCAGCCTGATCGAGCAGTTCCAGTACCCGAAGTACGGGCCGGGGATGATGTGGGAGCGGTGCGCCGAGCAGGTCCGCCACCGTGGCGGCGAGGTGTCGACCGGCACCTGGGTCACCGCGGTGCACCGCGACCCGGCGCGACGGCGGGCGGTCAGCGTGACGGTCAACGGGGCGGGCGGGCAGCGCACCGAGGCCGCCGACCACGTGATCTCGTCAATGCCGATCTCCGAGCTGGTGACCGCGTTGCGGCCGGCGCCGCCGACGGAGGTGCTGGCCTGCGCCGCCGACCTGCGCTACCGCGACTTCCTGACGGTCGCGCTGGTGGTGCCGGCCGAGTTCTCGTTCCCGGACAACTGGATCTACGTGCACGACCCGGGAGCGCGGGTGGGCCGGATCCAGAACTTCGGTTCCTGGTCGCCATACCTGGTCAAGGACGGCCGCACCTGCCTGGGCCTGGAGTACTTCGTCTTCGAGGACGACGAGATGTGGCGTACCCCCGACGCCGAGCTGGTGGCGCTGGCCACCGCCGAGCTGGAGCGGCTGGGGTTGGCCCGCCCCGGCGTGGTGGAGGCCGGCTACGTGGTGCGGATGCCGAAGGCGTACCCGGTGTACGACGAGCGCTACCAGCACAACGTGGACGTGATCCGGGCCTGGCTGGCCGAGGAGGTGCCGAACGTGCACCCGGTGGGGCGCAACGGCATGCACCGCTACAACAACCAGGACCACTCGATGCTGACCGCGATGCTCACCGCGGAGAACATCGCCACCGGCAGCGCGCACGACGTCTGGTCGGTGAACGTGGAGCAGGACTACCACGAGCAGTCCACCGGCGGCGACGGACGGCGGGGCACGGGCCGGGACGCGCCGGTGCTGCCCAGCCGCATCATCACAGCCCCGATCACCGCGCCGGCGGGTACCCGCCACGTCGGCGACGAGGACCGGCCAGCCCAGGTGCCGCTGGCCTGACCGTGGGCTGTCGGCTCACCGCCTGACCCGGACACCGGGGGTCGCCGCGGTTTCGCCGCCGGCCCCCGGCGCCGGCGGCCGGCGTATCGTGCCTGGATCCTGCCGTCGCTGGTAGGCGGCGGCCAGGTGGTCCTGGAGTTCGGCGTGCCGGAACTGGTACACCACACCGGCCTGGCGCAGCACCTGCCGTCGCAGCGCCTCTCGAAACAGTACGGGGAACCGAACCGGCGGACGCCCACGCAGCAGCAACACGATCTGAGCGAACCCGGTCAGGACCGCCGGGCCGAGGCCGCTGAAGATGCCGTACGACATCCCCAGCAGGATGCCGAGCTCCGGTCCGACCGACACCATCCCGGGTCGAGGCGGATCCACGATATTGAACAGCGCGAACAGGACTCCGCCGAGGACGATGCCAGAAGTCACGGTCACCACGGTGCGGCGGCGGTCGGCCCGGTAAATGCCGTCCGGGGTGCTCGCCGGCGAGTCGGCCAACGGCTTCAGCCAGATGCCCAGCAGGCCGAATGTCACGTTGGATCGACCGATCGACGTGCCGACGATTGAGAGGCCCATCAGCGTCAACCCGAGCAGCACCCCGGCGAACGGGCCGAGGACAAGTCCGGTGGCTACGCCGATGGTCAGCGGTGGACCCGATCCGAGCAGCCACAGCGTGCGCAGTTCCGCCCTGGTCGGCCACCGCGGGTCCATGCCGATCGGGTCAGCGGGGGTTGGTGCCGGGCCGGGGGGCTTAGATCCCAGAACACACGCGCCTGCGGTGGCGGCGGCGCCGAAGATCACGCCGAGCACAGCCAGCAGTATGTCGGCCCTGGTGCCGTTGGCCAACGCCACGCATGTCCCAGCCAGCACGGCCGTCGGCAGTCCGATTCCGAAGCCGACAACGATCGACAGAGGCCCGAAGGGAATCCAGGTCGGGATCTCCCACCAGCGCAGGTCGCGGCGTCCCTGGAGGTGGTGGGCGAACCAGGACAGGTAGAACAGGTGACGCCGGTTCCGCCGCCGCTCGCGTCGGCCGCGCGGGCCGGAACCGCCCGGGTAGGCCCGCTTCAGGAACTGGCCGATCACGCGGGCCTTCACCTCCGCCACCGACGACAGCTCGGCCAGCTCAGCTGGGTCGGATGCCCCACCGTCCGGCCCGTCGAACGCGTCCCGGGCCAAACTCAGGATCAAGGGGTTGGCGAAGGCTTCCGCGACCGGCGAGTCGGGGTGGCTGCGCAGATGGTCGGTCAACTGCCGCCAGAGCCGACGTTGCCGGTCGCTGTCGTGGCCACGGCGCAGGTACTCGGCGGCGGTGTCTGGCTCGACCGGGTCGAGCTGGAGGACGACCGGGCGGGGCAGCCGTCCGCCGGCGCGCGCACGGTCGTACCCCTCGATCTGGGAGGTGAGTACGACCCGCAGCCCAGCAGCCTCACGGGCGATCGCGGTGAGCGCGGCCCCCTGCCCCGCCGCCGGCATCTCGTCGAGGCCGTCGAGGAAGAGCGCCACCTGTCCTTTCTCGATCAGGCGGCGTGCGACGTCCGCGCCGTAACGCGGGTGCCGAAGAGCCCGGAAGTTCGTCTCCATCTCCCTGACCACGTGGTCGAGCAGCGACCTCTCGCCCGGGTGCCAACTGCCCAGGGTCACCCATACCGGCACCGGCGTGCCGGCGTGCCCCCCTGTCATGATCGGTTGGACGCACTCCTCGGCCGCCCTGATCAGCAGCATCAGCATCGCCGCGGTCTTCCCGCTACCGGCCGGGCCGAGCAGGAGCAGTTGCTGGCGCTGGATCCGCCGGTAGAGGTCCGCATGTAGGTCGCTGACCACGCCCTGTTCGCCGCGACCGTCCTCGACCTGGTTCCGGCGATCGGCGCTTCGACGGCGGGGAGCCCGGCGAGCTTTCCCACCGGGGCGGTCGAACACTTCGTGAATCGGCAGCGACCGTTGGTGGTCCCAGTGCCAGGTGACCCGCACCGGGTCGGCGGTCGTTTCGATGCCCCAGGCCGCAGACTGCTTCGACCACAGCGACAGGGTGGCCTGGGCCAGTACGTCGGCTGCCGCCGTGAGCTGCTCCGCCGCCGAAAGCTGCGGCTCTTCTGAGCCGCGCCGCCACTCCACCACCGCCGCCGCGAACACGAGTAGGGCACACGTGATCCACATGGCCGTGTACACCCAGGACGGCAGGTGGACCGGGGCGGTGGTCAGGTTGATGACGACGGCGAGCGCGGCCGTCAGCGCGGCCGTGGCCAGAGAGTAACGGAATCGCCGCATGCACATCTCCCGGTCAGCGGAGCCAACAGTATCGACCGGGACGCCCTTCGGGCGGGGGCCCGGATGGGCCCGGTGCCACGGCACCCCGGCGTCCGGTCTCGGAGGCAGGAAACCGCTTACCTCTAGGCTATTGACGGTCATCACTGGCTGTCAGTACCGTGATGCGGGCAGCGAGAAAGCGCTTTCCGACCCTCACCGTCCGACAGGGAGCGCCCCCATGCCCAAAACCCTGCGCGCGTTCTGCCTGGCCCTGCTCGCCGTCGCCACCGTGCTGAGCACTACCGCCCCCCTGCCCGCCGAGGCCGCCCCCCGCTTCCGGGTCCTGGTCTTTTCCAAGATCACCAACTTCTACCACGACTCGATCCCGGCCGGCATCGCCGCGATCCAGCAGCTCGGCACCGCCCACAACTTCGAGGTCGTGGCCACCACCGACGCGGGCGCGTTCACCGACGCCAACCTCGCCACCTTCGACGCCCTGGTGTTCAACAACACCAACTCCACACCCGCCTCCGGTGACCTGCTCAACGCCGGCCAGCGGGCGGCCCTGCAGACGTTCGTCCGCAACGGCGGCGGCTGGGCCGGCCTGCACGCCGCCTCGGCCAGTGAACGCGACTGGCCCTGGTACGAGGGCCTGGTCGGCACGATCTTCGACTTCCACCCCGACTTCTCCGCCACCGGCGGCACCTACCCCGGCCGGGTGAAGGTCCTCGACCGGGCGCACCCCTCGACGCGGAACCTGCCGGAGCTGTGGGAGCAGAGCGAGGAGTGGTACAACTGGCGGACCAACCCGACCGGCAACGTGCACACCCTCGCGCAGATCAAGGTGCGGGACGGGATCAGCGGGCTGGACGAGGGCGTCGACCACGCGTACTCCTGGTGTCAGCGCTACGACGGCGGCCGTTCCTGGTTCACCGCCGGCGGGCACGCCAGCTCCCGGTTCAGTGAACCGGCGTTCCTGGAGCACCTCCGCTATGGCATCGAGTGGGCCGCCGGCGCGGTCGCCGGCGACTGCTCGGCCTCCGAGACCGGCACCTTCGAGCGGGTGGGACTGGTCACCGAGAACCTCGCCGACCCGTTCGAGCTGGCCGTCGCCCCCGACCGGAAGGTCTACTACATCCAGCGCACCGGCGCGCTGAAGGTCGTCAACCAGGACACCCTCCAGGTCACCACGCTGCTGGACCTCGCGTACACCTCGGCGATGACCGACCAGTCCGACGGTCTGCTCGGCATGACCCTGGACCGCAACTTCGCCAGCAACGGCTGGATCTACCTGCTCTGGTCCGACAAGACCCTGAAACAGCTCAACCTGTCCCGGTTCACGGTCGCCAACAACAGCGTGGCGCTCTCCTCCGAGAAGCGGCTGCTGACGATCCCCACCTACCGTGGCGTGGGCCGGGCGAACTCGCACATGGGCGGCTCGCTCACCATGGACGCCGCCGGGCGGCTCTACGCCGCCATCGGCTACAACACCGATCCGTTCGCCTCCAGCGGATACACGCCGATCGACGAGCAGGCCGGACGGGCCGCCTGGGACGCCCAGGGCACCGCCGGCAACACCAACGACCTGCGCGGCAAGATCCTGCGGATCACCCCGCAGGCGGACGGGACGTACACCATCCCGAGCGGCAACCTGTTCCCGGCCGGCACTGCGAGGACCCGCCCGGAGGTCTACGCGATGGGCATGCGCAACCCGTTCCGGATCACCATCGACCCGCACACCAACGCGCTGCTGGTCGGCGACTACGGCCCGGACGCCCGCGCCGCCGATCCCAACCGCGGTCCGGAGGGGACGGTCGAGTTCAACCGGATCACCGCCGCCGGCAACTACGGCTGGCCGTACTGCGTGGGCAACAACATCCCGTTCAACGACTACAACTTCGCCACCAGCACCCCTGGGGCGAAGTTCAACTGCGCCGCGCCGGTGAACAACTCCCCCAACAACACCGGCCTGACCACCCTGCCGGCGGCGAAGCCAGCGCTGGTCTGGTACGCGTACTCCGCCTCCAGCCAGTTCCCGGAGGTGGGCACCGGCGGGGGCGGGCCGATGAGCGGTCCGGTCTACGACCACGACCCGGCCAACACCCGGACGACGAAGTTCCCGGAGTACTTCGACGGCAAGTGGATCACCTACGAGTTCACCCGCAAGTGGTTCAAGACGCTCTCGATCCACAGGACGGCGCAGACGTTCACCAACGCGCGCTTCGGGCCCACCGCCGTGGGCGACCTCCAGTCGATCGACGGAATCTTCGGCAACATGACCTGGATCCAGCCCTTCGAGGCGGAGTTCGGCCCGGACGGGTCGCTCTACGTCATCGACTTCGGCGAGGGAACCGGCAGCGGCCGCGGCGGCAGCAACGCCGGGGCGGGCATCTACCGCATCGACTACGTGGCGAACGGGAGGCCGCCGACCGCGAAGATCGCCTCCAACCCGGACAGCGGGCGCCCTCCGCTGACCGTGGCCTTCTCCTCGGCCGGCTCGACCGCTGGCGACCGCTCGGCGCTCAGCTACGCCTGGGACTTCACCAACGACGGCACCACCGACTCCACCGCCGCCAACCCGAGCCACACCTACCCGTCGGCGGGGACGTTCACCGCCCGGCTGACCGTACGCAACAGCGGCAACGGGTTGACCGCCAGCGCGGTCACCGACGTGGTGGTCGGCAACACCCGGCCCACGGTGACCATCACGGTGCCCGACGGTGGCTTCTTCGACTTCGGCGACAAGATTCCGTACACGGTGACGGTCACCGACCCGGAGGACGCCACCATCGACTGCGCGAAGGTGACCGTGCAGACCCAGCTCGGCCACGACTCGCACGCCCACCCGCTGGACAACTACACCGGCTGCTCGGGCCTGCTGGCCACCGAAGCGGACGCCGGTGACGGGCACGGACCCGGGCAGAACCTCTACACGGTGGTCACCGCGCAGTACACCGACGGCGGCGCGGCCGGCGGCGTACCGGCCCTGACCGGCTCGACCCGGGCGCAGTTGCAGCCCAAGAGCAAGGAGGCCGAACACCTCAGCGGCCAGTCCGGCATCACGGTGAACGACCGGCCCACCGCCCGCGCCGGCAAGCGACTCGGCGACGTCGACCACAACGACTGGGCGGCGTACGGACCGGTGGACCTGCGCAACATCGGCTCGGTGACGCTCGGGGTGACCAACGGCGGAGTCGGCGGCGACATCGAGCTGCGAACCGGCTCACCCACCGGCACGCTGATCGGCAGGGCCACCATCGGATCGACCGGCGGATGGGACAACCTGGTCTCGCCCACCGTCACGCTGACCAACAAACCCGCCGGCACCACCACCCTGTACGCGAGGTTCGTCAACGCCGCCCAGGTCGGCGGCACCCCGGACCTGCTCTCGCTGGACTGGCTGCGGTTCAACGGGGCCGGTGTCAAGCAGGAGCCCGGCGGGTCGCTCTCCCTCGCGGCCAGCCCCGGCAGCGGCACCGCGCCGCTGACCACCACCCTGACCGCCACCGCGACGGCGCCGTCCGGGCGGAGCATCACCGACTACGCGTGGGACTTCGGCGACAACAGCGCCGTCACGCACGGAGCGACGCTGCGGTCGACCGGCCACAGCTACCCGCGCAAGGGGACCTTCACCGCCCGGGTCACGACCACCTACACCAGCGGGGAGACCCGCTCAGCCAACCTGACCATCACGGTCAACTGACCGTCGAGCGGTGGCGGGCAAAGGTCCATCCCGCCCGCCACCGCCCCACGGACAGGTGCGGTTTACTGCCAGGAACTCTGCTGCGTGTAGACGAAGTTGCCGGGAATGACCGTGCCGTCGGTGCTCAACTCGGTGTAGGCCCAGAAGTCACCCTCGGGCAGCGGCTTGTTCGGCTTCAGCGTGAATCCGACCGTCGAACCGCGCTCCACCGTGCTGGGCAGCGTCAGCGTCGCACCCGAATACTTGGCGTTCCGACCGATGATGGCGTGGCTCAGCTGGAAGTCGACGACCGGGCCGCTGGGCAGCTGGGCGAACACGTAGGCGGTGTAGCGCCCCGGCTCGGGCAGGAACTTGTAGGCCTGCTCCGCGCTGGTCCAGAACCTGTCACTGCTGTAGATCAGGGTGTCGCCCTTGTACAGGTAGAGGTCGAGGTTCGTGTTCGGGTCGTCGGTGTTGGCTTCGACAACGATGCCGGCGGTGTTCGCCGGCACGGTGAAGTCGAACTTCCTCACTCCGGTCGCGGTTGGGTCGAAGACGCCGCCGTAGACGCCGGCCGGCATCGAGTACGACTTCCGCTGCATCGGCGTGTAACCGGTGCTGCGACCGTCGAGTGGTCCGGTGAAGCCCGGCTGGAGCGAGCCGAACGCGCCGTTGGTCATCCGGCCGAATTCCTCCCCGTCGTCACCGTACGGTCGGGGGGTGATTCCCCACGGGCGGGCGGTGACCGGGATCCGGGCGTCGTGGGCCTTGCCGCGCCAGGCGATCGACCCGGTCACGTACCGGTCCCAGGGCGCGCTGCCCCGGCGCAGGGTGATGGTCACCGTCGCGGACCGGCCCGGCTCCAGCGTCACCGATGCCGGCGTCACGGTGACCTTCATACCGTCCAGTCCGGACACCGACGAGCGGTAGGTCTCCCGCGCCTTGCTCACGTTGATCAGGGTGCGGGTGAGGGTCACCGGCCGGGTCCCGTCGTACTCGCGCAACGAGATGGCCGGCAGGTTGAGCGCCTTGCCGTCGGGCTGGGCCGTCTCGCTGAACTCGATCAGGTCTGCCGCGGTCGGCTCGATGACCAGTCCGGGATCGGTGGCCCCGGCCAGGTTGATGAAACCGCTGCCCTGGTCCAACGGACTGCTGGTGCCGACGGTGTCGGTGGCGGTGGTCCGCAGTGCCGAGGAGACCGCGCCCGGTGACCAGGTCGGATGCGTGGCGCGCAGGATCGCCGCCGCGCCGGCCACGTACGGCGAGGCCATCGAGGTGCCGGAGTACGCGTCGTAGTTCCGCCCGAAGTTGCCGGGCGGTGCGACCGCGGCGATGATGTCCGAACCCGGCGCGACCAGGTCCGGCTTGAGGATGCCGGTGGCCACCTTGTCCGGACCGGTGGAGGAGAAGTCCGCGACGCTGGGTACGCCCGGCACGCTGGAGCCGTCGCCGCCGCTGCGCAGAGACACCTTCGCGTCGGTGGGGTGGCGCATCAGATAGTTGAACAACG
Source organism: Micromonospora sp. NPDC005161 (assembly GCF_053599855.1). Classification (NCBI taxonomy): domain Bacteria; kingdom Bacillati; phylum Actinomycetota; class Actinomycetes; order Micromonosporales; family Micromonosporaceae; genus Micromonospora; species Micromonospora sp. NPDC005161. The sequence goes on along the minus strand of NZ_JBSFYQ010000011.1, from coordinate 75,138 downwards.
TGCCGGCCTGCTTCTCGGTCGGCAGGTAGACGACCGGGAAGTTGAAGATCGAGTTGATCCGGTAGTTGCCGACGGGGTCGAACAGCACCATCGCCGCCCCGCCCTTGGCCTTGATCTCGGCGGCGGAACCGAACGTGTCGGACAGCGCGCAGGCGACCACCTTGCCCTTGATCTTGGCAGGGTCGAGGCTGCCCGGTTCGCAGTACACCGAGCCCTCCGCCGATCCGGCCTGCTCACCGAAGACCATCGGCAGCGAGTTGCCACCGGGCAGAGCGTCCAGCGAGCCGCCGACGAGCTTCGTGCCGTCACCCAGCTTGACGGTCGCCTCGTCGAGGTTCGTCACCGCCGCGCCGACCGTGGTCACCCAGGGCGCCGCGTTGCTGATCGCCCCGCTGACGATGCCGGTGTTTCCCGCCGACGCCGCCACGAATACTCCGGCCAGCGACGCGTTGAGGAACGCGACGCCGATGGGGGTGTTGGCTTCCCAGTCGCCGAGATCGGAGCCGATCGAGAAGTTCAGCACCTGCACACCGTCGGAGACGGCCGCGTCGATGCCGGCGATGATGTCGGCGTCGTAGCCCATCCCGCCCCACAGCACCTTGTAGACGGCGATCTGGGCGTCCGGCGCGACCCCGGAGACGGGACCGAAGCGGCGGCCGTCGATCGTGACGTTCGACAGCGGCAGACCCGCCGCCGTGGACGCGGTGTGCGTACCGTGACCGGCCATGTCGCGGGCGGACAGGACCTCACCCTCCGGGATTGAGCCACCGTAGGCGAGCCACGAATCGGCGAAGTACCGAGCGCCGACGATCTTGCCGTTGCAGTGCTCGGCCACGAAGGCGACGCCAGTCTGGCAGGTGCCGCGCCAGGTCGCCGGGGCGGTCATCCGCTTGGCGAACGACGCGCTCTCCGGCCAGATGCCGGTGTCCAGGACGCCGATCACCATGCCCGCGCCCGTGCCGGGGCCGGGCTTGACCGGTTTGCCGGCGACGCCTGATGCCACCGGCTGGTCCGGCTCGCCAGGAGTGGTGGCGGTCGGGGTGCCGGCGGTCGGGTTGGTCGGCGTCGCGGCCGGCGGAGCCGTTCGGGTGCCGAGCGCCCGCGAGGCGGTGACGGCGCGCACGCGCTTGTCCGCCCGCAACGTGGTCACCTGCTGGGCGGTCAGCTTCGCCGAGAACCCGTTGAGGGCGGTGGTGTACGCGGCGGTGACCTGGACCCCGGCCGCGGCAGCGACGGCGTTGCGCTGTGCGTCGAGGTGTCCGCGGTAGGCGCGTGACGGTGCCGACGTCACGTCCAGCCGGTCACCCGCCTCCGGACGGGTTCGCGCCAGCCCGGACACGCCGCCGGCGTACGAGGTCAAGGGATCCTCGGCCAGTTCGACGATGTACATGCCCGGACGGGTCTCGTCCACCGTGGCTCGCTGGCTGGCCGCGTTCTTGCCGTCGGGCCGGCGATCGGCGCCGTCGGTCAGGGTGACTCTCTTGTCGGAACCGGCGGTGAAGTATCCGGCGGCGCTGCTGCCGCTGCCCGTCGGCCCTACCGGGGCCGCCGACGCCGATCCTGCGACACCGGTGGTGCCGGCGATCACGGCGAGGACCAGCGTCGGTAGCGCTAGTCTTCGCAGCCTGTTTCCGCTCGTGCTTGTACCCACGAGGCTCCTTTCGATGACTCCCTTGTGGAGCGTTCTTACGATCACGTCCCCGCTAATGGGAGCGCTCCCCCGCCTAGGCCGCCGAAGGTAGATCGGCGGTTTGGGGAGTGGTACGGATCGCTGGTGCGTATAAGATCATGATCCGTCAGCCGAGACCAGATGCGCGTTTCCTCGGTGCCGCCAGAGCACAGTGCGCACCCCGGCGAGGGCCAGTCCGAGCAGCGGAGCGACGCCGACCCCGGCGAGCGTGCAGGCCACCGCCAGCAACGCCGGCGGCACCCAACACCAGGCGGGCACGGTACGCGGCGCGCGACCGCGCCGACGTGCCGCCGCTTCCACGGCTATCGGCACCACCAGCACCGGCAGCGCGGCGGCCAGGAGCGTCAGCCAGGGCAGCACGAGGCGGTCGAAGCGCGCCACCGCGAGCAGCCCGCCGAGCACCGCGACGCCGAGCATCGCCGTGCGCGCCGGCACCCGCGGCGTCAGGCCACGCAACGCCAGCGCCCCAGAGTACGTGGTGGTCAGCGCGGCGGCGAAGACCGCCACGGCGACGAAGAGATTCGCGTACGCGGCCAGCCCCGAGCCGGCGGCGAGCAGCGCGACCACGTCCGCCGAACCGGTCCGCAGCCACAGGCCCGCACCGGCCACCACCCCGAGCAGCGCCGGCCCGAGCAGCAGCCCCACACACCAGGCCAGGTCCCGCCGCCGGGCCAGGCCGACGCTGAAGTCCGGCGCGCGCAACGCGAAGACCGCCACGTAGCCGATCATCGCGGCGGCGTCGGCGAGACCACCGGCGGCGACGCGGACCGGCGCGCCCGGCGGCGGCAGGACGATCAGGCACCAGCCGACCAGCACCACCGCGCTGAGGGTGGTGAGCACCGCGACCCGGTTGCCGAACCGGGCCGGCGCCCAGGAGACGACGAGGACGGCGACCTCCAGCAACGCCGGCCCGACCCAGCCGGGCAGGTGTGTCAGCGCCGCCAGGGACGCGCCGCCGAGCCCGACGTTGAAGCCGTTCCAGCCGACCATCGACACGGTCAGCACGGCCGCCAGCAGCATCCGCGAGGTGTTCCCCAGGTACGCGGGCAGCACCGCGGTCAACGTTCCGCCGTCGCCGAGCGGCCGGCGCAGCCCGATCCGGCCCTGCCCCCAGAGCAGCGCCGCCATCAGGGCGCCACCGACCAGCAGCCCGGCCACCGGCACCGCGCCACCGTGCCGGGCGGCCATCGCCGCGCCGAGCACCAGTGTCGCCGGGGCGGTGCCGATGCCGAGCCACGCCCCGATCGCCGCCGGCCACCGGCGGTGCGGGGCCTCAGGCAACGTGGTGCAGGTAGCCGGCGATCGCCGCGTCCAGCACCTCCGCGCCGGGACGTGCCCACACCTCGGCGGAGAAGACCTCCACCTCGATCGGGCCGAGGTAGCCGGCCGCGTCCACCGCCTCGCGCAGCCGGCGCAGCTCGATGCACCCGTCGCCGGGCAGGGCCCGACCGAGCAGCACCCCCTCCGGCAGCGGGGTCACCCAGTCGCAGACCTGGAAAATGGCGATCCGGGCGCCGGCCCGGTCGATCTGCGCGTACACGGTGTCGTCCCACCAGACGTGGTACGCGTCCACGACCACGCCCACCACCGCCGGGTCGAAGCGCTCGGCGATGGCCAGCGCCTGGCCGAGTGTGGCGATCACGCAGCGGTCGGCGCAGAACATCGGGTGCAGCGGCTCGATGGCCAGCCGTACGCCGGCCGCCGCCGCGTGTGGGGCCAGTTCGCCGATCGCGTCGGCGACCCGGCGCCGGGCGCCGTCGATGTCCCGGCTGCCCTCCGGCAGCCCTCCGGACACCAGCACCAGCTCGGGGGCGCCCAGGGTGGCCGCCTCTTCGATGGCCCGCAGGTTCTCCGCGCTCCAGTCGTCGGCCTGGAAGAAGCCACCCCGGCACAGCGACGTGACGGCGAGGCCGGCGTCGCGGACCAGCTTCGCCGAGCGGGCCAGCCCGTACTCGGCGACCGGCTCCCGCCACAGCCCGATGCCCGGCACCCCGGCCGCGACGCAGCCGGCCACCACCTCGGGCAACGGCCAGTGCTGGGCGGTGGCCTGGTTGAACGAGAAACGCTCCAGCCCGCTCACTGAGCTGGCTTCCGTTCGCGACTGCGGGGCTCGCAACACCGGCTCACTCCTCGCGCTCACTGGGCAACTCCCGCCACGGTGAACAGCGCCCGGGCGCGGGTGGCGGCCAGCTCGGCGTCGGGCAGCAGCCCGGCGGCGTCGGCCAGGGTGAGCAGGGTGGCCAGGTGGGCCGGCGACCGGCCGGACTGCGCGCCGCCGACCATGGTGAAGTGGCCCTGGTGCCCGGCCAGCCAGGCCAGGAACACGATCCCCGTCTTGTAGTGCCAGGTCGGCGCCGCGAACAGGTGCCGCGCCAGCGGCACGGTCGGCGCGAAGATCTCGTCGTACGCGGCCAGGTCGCCCCGGTCCAGGGCGGCCAACGCGGCGGCGGCGGCTGGCGCGATGGCCGCGAACACCCCGAGCAGCGCGTCGGAGTGGCCCACCTCGTCACCGCGGATCAATTCCGGGTAGTGGAAGTCGTCGCCGGTGTAGAGCCGTACCCCGGCCGGCAGCCGGCGGCGCAGCGCGACCTCCCGCCCGGCGTCGAGCAGCGACACCTTGATTCCGTCCACCTTGGACTGGTGCGCCTTGATCAGCTCGACCACCGTGTCGGCGGCCAGGTCCAGGTCGACCGCACCCCAGTAGCCGGTCAGCGCCGGGTCGAACATCGGGCCCAGCCAGTGCAGCACCACCGGCTCCTCGGCGGCGGTCAGCAGGTCGTCGTACACCCGTAGGTAGTCCTCCGGGCCGCGGGCCGCGGCCGCAAGGTGCCGGCTGCACATCAGCACCGGTTGGGCGCCGGCCGCCCGCACGTCGTCCAGCTGCTCCCGGTAGGCCACGGTGACCGCCGTCAGGGTGGCCGGGCCGGCCGGCAGCTGGTCGGTGCCGACCCCGGCGACGATCCGCCCGCCCACCGCGCGGGCCTCGGCGGCGCTGCGCCGGATCAACTCCCGGGTGGCCGGGTAGTCCAGCCCCATCCCCCGCTGGGCGGTGTCCATCGCCTCGGCGACGCCCAGCCCGTACGACCAGAGGTGCCGCCGGAAGGCGAGGGTGGTGTCCCAGTCCACCGCCGCCGGTGCGCCCGGCACGTTCTCCGCGCTCGGGTCGGCCACGACGTGCGCGGCTGCGTACGCGATCCGGCTGGCCGCCGGGGCGGCCGGACGGGGGAACCCGCTTCCTCCGGCCAGCCGGTGTAGCCGCCCGCCGGGCAGCACCACCTCCGCCGTCATGAGGTCAGCTCCGGCACCTCGACCCGGACGCCCTCACGGGCCGAGCGCAGCCCCAACTCGGCGAGCTGCACGCCGCGTGCGCCGGCCAGGAAGTCCCAGCGGAACGGCTCACCGGCCACCACGTGCCGCAGGAACGCCTCCCACTGCACCTTGAAGCCGTTGTCGAACTCCTCGTTGTCGGGCACCTCGGTCCACTGTGCCCGGAAGTCCTCGGTGGCAGGGAGGTCCGGGTTCCACACCGGTTTCGGGGTGACCGCCCGGTGCTGCGCCCGGCAGCGGCGCAGCCCCGCCACCGCGCTGCCCTCGGTGCCGTCGACCTGGAACTCCACCAGCTCGTCGCGGTACACCCGCACGCACCAGGACGAGTTGAGCTGCGCGATCACCCCACCGTCGAGTTCGAAGATGCCGTACGCGGCGTCGTCGGCGGTCGCCGGGTAGCTGCGGCCGGCCTCGTCGACCCGCTCGGGCACGTGGGTGGCGGTCACGCAGGAGACGGCGTTGACCCGGCCGAACAGCTCCTCCAGCACGTAGTGCCAGTGCGGGAACATGTCGACCGTGATGCCGCCGCCGTCCTCGGCCCGGTAGTTCCAGGACGGACGCTGGGCCGGCTGCCAGTCGCCCTCGAAGACCCAGTAGCCGAATTCGCCGCGCACCGAGAGGATCCGGCCGAAGAAGCCGCCGTCGATGAGCCGCTTGAGCTTGCGCAGCCCGGGCAGGAAGAGTTTGTCCTGCACCACGCCGGTGCGTACCCCGGCGGCGTCGGCGGCACGGGCCAGGTCGAGCGCGCCCGCGGTGTCCTCAGCCAGGGGCTTCTCCGTGTAGATGTGCTTGCCGGCGTCGATCGCCTGCCGGATCGCCTTCTCCCGCTGCTGGGTGACCTGGGCGTCGAAGTAGATCTCGACGTCGTCCCGGGCCAGCGCCGCGGTCAGGTCGGTGGTCCAGTCGGTCAGCCCGTGCCGTTCGGCGAGCTCGCGGAGCTTCGTCTCGTTGCGCCCGACCAGGACCGGTTCCGGCCAGATGGTCGTGCCGTCGGCCAACGTCACGCCGCCGGCTTCGCGGATGGCCAGCAGCGAGCGGACGAGGTGCTGCCGGTAGCCCATCCTTCCGGTCACGCCGTTGACGATGATGCCGATCGACCTGCGGGTCATGATGTTCCTTCCGTCGTGCTGGTCGTACCGATGCGGGCTCAGTGGTTGGCGGCCGCGCTGCCGAGCAACCCGCGCAGGTCGGTGGCGAGCCGGTCGAAGCGGGGATCCGACATCACCTGCGCGTAGTCGCGGTGCGCCGGCAGGTCGACCGGGAAGGTGCGGATGATCCGGCCGGGTCGGGCGCTCATCACCACGACCCGGGTGCCGAGGAAGACCGCCTCGGCGATGGAGTGGGTCACCAGCACCACCGTGGTGCCGGTCTCCCGCCAGATCCGGTGCAGCTCGGCGTTCATCTGCTCGCGGGTCAGCGCGTCCAGGGCACCGAAGGGCTCGTCCATGAGCAGCACCGGCGGGGAGTGCAGCAGCGCGCGGCAGAGCGCCACCCGCTGCTGCATGCCGCCGGAGAGTTCGTGCGGCAGCGCCTTCTCGAAGCCGGTCAGGCCGGTCATCTCGATCAGCTCGTCCGCCCGGCGGGCCGCCTGCGCCCGGTCCATGCCGCGCATCTCGGCCTGGAGCAGGATGTTGGCCCGCGCGCCGCGCCACTCGAGCAGCGCGGCCTTCTGAAAGACGAAGCCGATCTCCTTCTGCGGGCCGGCTACCGGGCGGTCCAGCAGCGACACCTCGCCGCTGGTCGGCCGGACCAGCCCGGCGACGATCTTCAGCAGGGTGGACTTGCCGCAGCCGGACGGACCGACGATGGTGACGAACTCCCCCGGCTGGATGTCCAGCGACACGTCGTCCAGCGCGGTGGTCTGCGACCGCCGCGAGCTGAACCGCACGGTCAGCCCGGACATCCCGATGGCGGTGCCGGCCCGGGCCGGCGCGGCGGTCACCGGGTCACCCCTGGGCCGCGTACGAGTCGTCCCAGTACGCGTTGGGCGCGCCCGGGTCCTTCAGCTCCGCGTAGCGGGACATCAGGTCGATGGTCTCGCTCCACTGGGCGTCGGTGTTCACGCCGGGCGGGCCGTCGGAGCCGATCAGCGGCAGGTTGAGGGTGAGCTGCTTGGTGAGCACCTCGGGTGCGGGCTCGTTCTCGGCCAGCGCGGTCATCGCGCTCACCGCGCCGGCCGGATCCCGGGCAGCCTCGGCCCAGGACTTCTGGGTGGCCCGGACGAACTTGCGGGCCAGCTCCGGGTCCTTCTGCAGGGTCTGGGTGTTGGCGATCAGGCCGGTGCCGAGCAGGTTCATCCCGTAGTCGGCGAAGAGCAGCACGTCGACCTTCTTGCCGGTCTTGCTCTCGATGGTGGGCGCCTGGTCGTGGAAGAAGCCCATGATGGCGTCGACCCTGCCCTCGGCCAACGCCGCGATCTTGCCGGCGGCGTCCACGTTGACCACCTTGACGTCGCTCTGCTTCAGGCCGTTCTTCTCCAGCCAGGCCGGGAAGGTCGCGTAGAGGGCGTCGCCGGGGGTGCCGCCGACGGTCTTGCCCTTGAGGTCGGCCGGGCTCTTGATGTTCTCCTCCGCGAAGAACTCCACCGAGGAGGGGCCCTTCTCCAGGTACGCGCCGAGGCTGCGCACCGGCATCCCGCTGGCCACGGACTTGAGCAGCACCGGGCTGTCCGCCCAGCCGAAGTCGGTCTGCCTCTGGGCGACCTGCTTGACGGTGTTGCCGGAGCCGTTGCCCGGCAGGATCTTCAGATCGATGCCCTCGGCGGAGAAGAAGCCCTTCTGGAGCCCGTAGTAGAACGGGGCGTGCTCGCCGTACGGCACCCAGTTGAGGGTGAGGGTGACCTGCTTGCTGCCGTCGGTGCCGCCGTCGGAGGAGTCGTCCCCGCCGCAGCCGGTGGCGGCGAACAGCAGGGCGACGGTGGCCAGGATGGTGGTGGCGGTGCGTTTCATCGGTGCCTCCGTGATGGGGTCGGTCAGGAGGTGGTGAGCGGTACGCCGGCCCGACGGCTGGCGTGCCAGGGAATGAGCAGTGCCTCGGCGATCTCGACCAGGACGAACAGGACGATGCCGATGGCGGACATCAGGATCAGGTCGGCGAACAGCAGCGGGGCGTCGAGGTTGCCGTTGGCCAGCAACAGGACGTAGCCGAGCCCTTCGCTGGCGCCGACGAACTCACCGACCACGGCGCCGACCACCGCGAGGGTGACCGCCACCTTGAGGCCGGCCATCAGGTGTGGCAGCGCGTTCGGGAAACGGATCTTGCGGAAGGTGCGCCACGGGCCGGCGCCCATCGTGGCGGCGAGGTCGAGCAGCTCCGGGTCGGTGGAACGCAGCCCGGCCACGCCGGAGATGACCACCGGGAAGAACGCGATGAGCACCGCCAAAATGATCTTCGGGGTGAGGCCGAGACCGAACCAGACCACCAGCAGTGGTGCGATGGCGATCTTCGGGATGACCTGTGCGAACAGGACGATCGGGTAGAGCGCCTTGTCCAGGGTGCGCGAGTAGGCGATGGCGACCGCGGTGGCCAGCCCCAGCGCGGCGGCCAGCACGAAGCCGAGCACCGTCTCGTAGAGGGTGACCATGGTGTGCCGGGCCAGCTCGGACCACTGCTGCGTCATCGTGGTCCAGACCTGGCCGGGGGTCGGCACCAGGTAGTTGGGCACGTACTCCCGGGCGGCCACGAACCACCAGGCGGCGAAGAACGCCGCCAGCACCAGCGCCGGGCGCCAGAGCGAGTCGGCGAGGGCCAGTGCACGCCGGCCGAGCGTCGGTCGTGGCGGGCGGCCGCCGGTGCCCGGTGGCGGACCGCCCACTGCGGACGGAGTCGCGCCGTCGACGGAAGCCGGCCCACCGGCGGACCCGGGCGGGAGCGAGGAAGCGGCAATCCGTTCGCCGCTCGCCGCCTCGGTGGCGGCTTGCTGACCCGCCGCGTCCAGAGCGTTGTCGGTCACGCGGAACCTCCTCGAAGCCCGGCATGGCATGGCACTCACGGACCGGGCCGGTCGGCGTATCAGGCACACGCTTTCCAGGAGCGTAGGCGGCTCGCCGACACCAGGCAAGGCCTTTCCTGGGTCTGTTCGCCGCTACGCCAGGTCCGCCCGCGATCGTGGCCACCGAGATCGACTCCACTTCCAGGGAACCGGGCCATCGTCAGCCCTCGATCACCCCGGCTTCAAGGAAACCGAGTCAATCAACCACGACGACGCAGCGCGGACCGTCCGAGAAGGACGGCGAGCCGACCGCGCCGTCAGATGGCCGCCGGATAGGTGTCGAGCAGGCCGCACATGCCCAGCCGGCCCCGCTCGACCGGCTCGTCCACCGCGTACACCCCGGCCTCGCCCAGGTGCCCGGCATCGCCCCGGCCGAGCGCGTCGAGCTGCTCGCCGGTCCCGGCGGCGGCCCGGCCCGCGCCGGCCGCCCAGCGCTCCCGCCAGCGCGCCAGCAGTGGCTGGCGCAGGGCCACCGCAGCGGAGTGGAACGCGGCGAGCGCCGCAGGTCCGCCCGCCCGCAGCGCCTGGAAGCCGGTCACCGCCAGATCCCGCCGCCGGTACGCGGCGGTCACGTCGGCGCCCGGCGCTCCCCCGTCGGGCAGCGCCGCGGCGGCGGCGTACGCGGCCGGGTCGGCCAGCACCTCAGGCGGGAAGGTGAGCACGGCATCGCCGGCCTCGGGCAGGCCGCTGTTCTGCATGAGCACCACGATGGTCAGACCCCCGCCGTTGACGAGGCGATGCACGGTGCCCGGCTCGAACCAGACCACCGCACCCGGCCGCAGCGGGGTCTCCCGGTAGCCGCCGGCGGCGGTGAGGGTCTGCACCGCGCCCTCGCCGCCGGTCACCACGTACCCCTCGGTGCAGCACAGGTGCACGTGCGGGGTGCCGCCGACCACGCCGTCCGGCGCGGGGGTGTCGTAGACGCGTAGCCGGGAGAGCCCAACCCCGCCGGGCAGCGGGGCGGCGAAGCGTTCCGACACGGCGGGGCCTCCCTGCGGGAAAGGGCTTTCTCTGCGGTACCGTGACGCTAGCCGGCGCGGCGAAACGCCGTCAACAGACCGAGGGGGCGGGCCATGGCCACCCTGTCCGACGTGGCGCGGCGCGCGGGCGTCTCGCCCGCCACCGCCTCCCGCGTGATCAACGGCAGCAGTAAACCCGTCACCGACGAGCTGCGCGAGCGGGTGCTCGCCGCCGTCGCCGAGTTGCAGTACGTGCCGAACGCGCACGCCCAGTTGCTGGCCCGCTCGCACCGCAGCGCGGTCGGCGTGATCGTGCACGACGTCTCCGACCCGTACTTCGCCGAGATCACCCGTGGGCTGCAACGCGTCGCCACCGACCAGGGCCGGCTGCTGATGATCTGCAACAGCTACCGCGACCCGGACCGCGAGTTGGAGTACGTGGAGCTGCTGCGCGGCCACCAGGTGGCGGCGCTGATCCTGGCCGGTTCCGGCTACCACGACGACGCGTTCACCCGGCAGCTCAACGAGAAGCTCGCCGCGTACGAGGCGACGGGCGGGCGGGTCGCGGTGATCGGCCGGCACGAGCACTCCGGCGACGCGGTGATGCCGGACAACCGGGCCGGCGGCTACCTGGCCGGGCGGGAGCTGTGCGAGCTGGGCCACCGGGCGATCGGCGTGGTGGCCGGTCCGCGCATCCTCACCACCACCACCGACCGGCTGGCCGGGCTCCGGCAGGCCCTCGCCGAGCAGGGCCGTGACCTGCCCGAGCGGCGGATCCGGTACGCCGAGTTCGACCGCGACGGCGGCGCCGAGGCCACCGCCCGGCTGCTCGACGCCGACCCGGAGCTGACCGCGATCGTGGCGCTCAACGACTCGATGGCCATCGGCGCGCTCGCCACCCTCCGGGCCCGATCGCTGGCGGTGCCGCAGCGGGTCTCCGTGGTGGGCTTCGACGACATGCCGATCGCCCGGGACGTGACTCCGGCGTTGACCACCGTGCGGCTGCCGTTGGTCGACATGGGGGTCCGGGCGATGTCCCTGGTGCTCGGCGCGGAGGCGCCGGCACCCCGCGTCGAGGTGCTTCCCGCCGAGCTGATCCGCCGGGACACCGCCGGCCCCGCCCTTCGGTCCACGTTGGACGCGACCGGCGCGGCGCCGCGCGCGCGTCGGGGTGACGCCGGCTCGTGACCGTGGCGAGCCCGACCCAGCGTCCGCTCACGATGGACGACGTGACGTACCTGGTCCGTGCGTCGTTCGGCCCGCACACGCGGGTACGCGACGGCGGCCCACTGACCGGCGGCGGCTACGCCACGGTCTGGTGGGCGCTGCTCGACGACGACCGCCGGGTGGTGCTGACGCTGGCCCCGCCGGCCGGTAAGCGACTGCTGCGCTACGAGCGCGGGCTCTGCACGGCCGAGGCGCGATACTTCCGGCTGGTCACCGAGCGGGCACCGGGGGTGCCCGTTCCTCCGGTGCTGCACCACGGCGCCGACCCGGCGTACGGCGAGTGGCTGGTCACCGGAATGCTGCCCGGCCGGTCACTGCGCCGGTTGGCCGAGGCCGGCGCGGCGGTCGACGACGGCTCGGCGCGGTACGACCTCGGCGCGGCCCTCGCCGCGCTGCACCGGGTCACCGGCGACCGGTTCGGTTATGACGGCGACCGGGCCAGCGGGGCGACCTGGCGAGCGGCGTTCACCGGGATGCTCGACGCGCTCCTCGCCGACGCCGCCGACTGGGACGTCCGGCTGCCGGTCACCCCGGACCGGTTGCGCGCGCTGGTCGGGCGGCACGCCGGCGCGCTGGACGAGGTACGCCGGCCGGCGCTGCTGCACTTCGACTGCTGGGACGGCAACGTGCTGACCGTGCCCGGCCCGGACGGCCGGCTGCAGTTGAGCGGGCTGGTGGACGGCGAACGGTTCCTGCACGGCGATCCGCTGCTGGATCTGGTCTCTCCGCTGCTCTACCGGCGGATCGAGGACGAGCCGGAGCATCCACTGCTGCGCGGCTACCGTGCCGCGGCCGCCGAGCCGCTGGTGCTGGACGCGGCGGCCCGCCGCCGGCTCGGTCTCTACCGGCTGCATCTGTACCTGCTGATGACGGTGGAGATGCCGAGCCGGGGCATGACCGCGCGGAGCCATCCTGGCCGGCATGCCCGGCTGGCGGCCCTGCTGGACGAGGAGATCGCCGCGCTCGTCCGGGACTGACGCGCGGGTCTCGTCACTACCCATGCTTCGCACCGGGTGTGCCGCACGGATGCGCCTCGGCACAACGGATTGTCCCGGGCCCGTCCCGGGCTTAACCTCCCCCGGTGCAGATTCGGGAGTTCGTCGACCAGGACTGGTCGCAGGTGTGGCCGATCATCGAGGAGGTGATCCGGGCACAGGAGACCTTCCCCTACGATCCCGCGATGACCGCCGAGCAGTCGTATGGCATGTGGGCGGAGGCGGCGCCGGGGCGGACCGTCGTGGCGGTCGACGGCACGCGGGTGCTCGGCACCGCGAAGATGGGCACCAACCGACCCGGGCCGGGCTCGCACGTGTCCACCGCGAGCTTCATGGTCGCCGCCGACGCGGGCGGGCGGGGCGTGGGCACCGCCTTGTGCCGAGACGCCGTGGTTTGGGCGCGCCACCAGGGGTACGTCGGGATGCAGTTCAACGCCGTGGTGGAGAGCAACCGATCGGCGGTCGAGCTGTACCGCCGGGAGGGCTTCGAGGTGGTCGGCACGGTGCCGGGCGCGTTCCGTCACCCCACCCTCGGCCGGGTCGGCCTGCACGTCATGTACCAGGAGCTGTGACCGGGCCTACGGGTGTGGCGGAAACGCTGGCGGGTGCGTGGCCCTGCCAGGTGCCTGTCGAGCTGCCCCACAACTGGGGCAGCTCGACAGGCAGCCGTGGAACAGGCCGACTCGGAGGACGACGACCCGGGGTGGAGCCGGGGCTAACCGGCCCCTCCTACCGGGACGGCGACGGGCGACCGATGCGGCTCCGCGCCGGCTCGGCGGATCGGCGTGAACAGGCCACCGATCGCGACCAGCAGACATCCCGCCCCCGACACGATGGCGACCGCCGCGACGCCGTACCGGGCGGCGGCCCAGGTCAACGCGACCGCACCGGCCGGCCCGAGGGCGTAGTGCGTGCTCCAGAACGCCGAGGTGACCCGGCCGAGCAGATGATCAGGAGTGATCTCCTGGCGCAGGGACATCGAGCAGATCCCGCCCACGCTCAGGCAGCACAGGTACACGGCGGTGAGCGCGGTGACCGTCGGCACCGACGTCGCGAGGCCGACGCCCGCCACGGCGAGACCGCAGATCGCGTGCGCGCTGATCCAGGTGACGCCGAAGCCGCGCCGGCGGCGCAGCGGGGCCACCAGGAGCGCCCCGACGATGGTGCCCACCGCCGCCAGGCCGAGCACCGTGCCGACGGTGCCCTCGGATCCGCCGAGGTCGTGCGTGACGTGGTAGATCAGCACGTCGGTGAAGCCGTAGGTCAGGAAGATGAAGACCGACAGCAGCACCGTCAGCGCACGGAGCACGGGTTGGCGCCACAGGAACCGCGCCCCGGCCAGGAACTCGACCAGCGGTCGCTGCCGGGTCAGCGGGGCGGCGTCGTCGGCCTGGACGGGTCGCAGCCGGATCAGCCACAGGCCGACCGCGGAGGCCGCGAAGCTCGCCGCGTTGACGGCGATCGCCACCGCCGGACCGAACCGGGCCGACACCACGCCGGCGAGCAGCGGCCCGAGCACGGCCGCTGCCGCGTACGTCGCCTGCAACCGGCCGTTGGCCTCGGTGATCCGGTCCCGGTCGACCAGGTTGCGGACCGCGGTCACCGCGGCGACCTGGAACATCATCCCGGCCGCCTCGCAGATCGGCAGCACGACGAAGAGCAGCCAGACCTGCGGCCCGGCGAGCCAGGCCAGTGGCACCAGGCCGTAGAGCACCAGGCGGGTGAGGTCGGCCACGATCATCAGGGTCCGCCGGTCGTACCGGTCGACCAGCACGCCGCCGAAGATCCCGGCGACGACGGACGCCGCGCCCGCGACGGCGGTGAGCAGGCCCATCCGGGCCACCGACCCGGTCGCCTGGAGCACCAGCAGCGGCACCGCGAGGAACGCGAACGAGTCGCCGGCCGCGGAGAGCGACTGCGCGATCCAGTACGTACCGAATGTGCGGTCCCGCCACAACGGAGGCCGGACCGCACCGGCAGGTCGGCTCATGGCGACGAGGGTAGTGGGCGCGGCCGCCCGCATCGGCTGTGCCGGGCGTCACACCAACCCATGTCACGAATCGTCGGGCGACACGCATCTCGTGGTCGTCACCCAACGAGAGAGGCCAGACGATGAGCACATCGCACGACGCAGGCACGGCCACCACGCACCGCGTGCTGGTCCTGGGCGCGGGGTACGCGGGCATGGCCGCGGCGATCCAGCTCGCGGCCCGCACCAGGGGACGCGCCGACGTGCAGGTCACCCTGGTGAACGCGCAGGAGCGGTTCACCGAACGGTTGCGGCTGCACATGGTGGCGACCGGGCAGCACCTGCTCGAGATGAACATTCCGGCGCTCCTGGCCGACACGGGCGCGCAGTTCGTCCGCGGCTGGGTCACGGCGGTGGACCCGAACGCGAAGACCGTCCGGATCGACGACAGTCGGGTGCTGCACTACGACACGCTGGTGTACGGGTTGGGCAGCGTGGCCGACACGGCGCTGGTGCCGGGGGTCGAGGAATACGCGTACACCCTGGACAGCGCCGACGACGCGGCGTCGCTGGCCGACCGGCTGGCGCGGCTCGCCAGCGGCACGGTCGTGGTCGCTGGCAGCGGCCTGACCGGTGTCGAGTCGGCCGCGGAGATCGCCGAGCGGCACCCGCAGCTGAACGTCGTGCTGGTGGGCCGGCAGGAACCGGGCGCCACCATGAACCCCAGGGCCCGGGCGTATCTGCGGGCGGCGCTCGAACGTCTCGGTGTCCAGGTGCGCAGCGGGACGGCGGTGACGAAGGTGCTGCCCGATTCGGTCGAGCTGGCGGGCGAGGCGACCATCGCGGCCGACGTCGTCCTGTGGACCGGCGGTACGCGGGTGTCACCGCTGGCGGCCGCCGCGGGCCTGACCGTCGACCAGGGCGGTCGTGTCGTCACCGACGCCACACTGCGGTCGGTGTCGCACCCGGACGTGTACGCGATCGGCGACGCGGCCGCGATCCGGCAGGGTTACGGCGTCATGCACGGCACCTGCCAGAGCGGCATGCCGACCGGCGTGCACGCGGCGGTGTCGATCGTCCGCGCGCTGGACGGCAAGCTGCCCAGGCCGTTCCGGTTCGGTTACTACCACACCCCGGTGAGCCTGGGACGGCATGACGCGGTCGTGCAGTTCACCCACCCCGACGACAGCCCCCGACGGGCGTGTCTGACCGGCCGCGCGGCCATCTGGTACAAGGAGACGGTGAGCGCATCCCCCTGGCCGACGTACCGCCGCATGGTGAAGCTGCCCTCCTCCGGCGCGTTCTGGCCGCGCGGTGGTCGCTTCACCCGCCTCCGGGACGCGCGGTGACCCGCCCCTACTCGGACGTCGACCAGCAGGTGTTCCACCGCCATCGCAACCTGCTGTTCTCGGTCGCCTACCGCATCCTCGGCTCCGCGGCCGACGCCGAGGACGCCGTCCAGGACGCGTGGATCAAATGGTCCGGGGCCGACCGCGCCCAGGTGGCCGACCCCAAGGCGTACCTGGCGCGCATCGTCGCGAATCTGGCGTTGCAGCGCCTGCGCTCCAGCCAGCACCAACGTGAGACCTACGTGGGTCCATGGCTTCCCGAACCCGTCCTGACCGAGGGCGACACCGCCGATGCCGTCACCGACGCCGAGTCGGTGTCGATGGCGATGCTGGTGATGCTGGAGACGCTCAGCCCGCTGGAACGCGCGGTGTTCGTCCTGAAGGAGGTCTTCGACTTCAGCCACGCCGAGATCGCGGTGGCGGTGGAACGCTCCGACGCCGCCGTACGCCAGGCCGCGCACCGCGCTCGGGAGCACGTGCGCGCCCGGCGACCACGCTTCACCGCGGACCGGTCGCAGCAGCGCGGAGTCACCGAGCGGTTCCTCGCCGCCGCGACCGGCGGCGACATCAACACCCTGCTGGAGTTGCTGTCGCCGGACGTCACGTTGTGGACCGACGGCGGCGGCAAGGTCCGCCAGGCCCTGCGCCCGATCGTGGGCGCGGAGACGGTCGCCGCCTGGTTCGCGGCCATCGGCACCGTCACCTACCAGGGCGTCCGACCCGATGACATGCGCGCCGCCCTGGTCGAAATCAACAACGGGCCGGGCGTGGTGTTCAGCGGTGCGGGCCGGGTGATCGCCACCGTCACCTTCGACATCGGCGCTGACGGCCGCATCACCACCATTCACAACGTCGCCAACCCCGACAAGCTCCGGGCCGTCGGCGACGGCGCCACCCGCGACCTCACGACGAGCTGAGCCGGCCGCGGGAAGGATCCCGGCGGCCGGCCCCGGATCGGTGTGAGACGTGGTCAGCGCTGGCGCAGGGGTGCGAGCGCGGTGCTCCAGGCCACGACCTGGTCGAGGGTGACGCCGAGCGCGTCCCGCTGGTGCTCGTTGGGCTTGAAGACGCTGAAGTTCTCGAAGTCGGTGAAGAGCGACAGCGCGACCTGGGACCGCACGTCGGCCATCTGGAGCTCAGCGGAGATCAGCCGCAGGTGCTCGACGGCCCGCGCACCGCCGACCGAGCCGTAGCTGACGAAGCCGACGGCCTTGTTGTTCCACTCGGCGTAGAGGAAGTCGATGGCGTTCTTCAGGGCGCCCGAGGTGGAGTGGTTGTACTCGGGCGTGACCATCACGAACCCGTCGAACGACGCGATGGTCTCGGCCCAGCGCAGCGTGTGCGGCTGGGTGTACTGGCCCATCGCCGGCGGGTACGCCTCGTCGAGGTGCGGCAGGTTGTGGTCGAGCAGGTCGATCAGCTCGAACTCCGCGTCGGAGCGCTGCTTGGCGACCTCGAGGACCCAGCGGGCGACGGCTTCGCCGTTACGGCCCGGGCGGGTGCTCCCGAGGATGATCCCGATCCTGGTCATGGTTGCGCCTTTCAGAAGTCCTTGCCTGGCGACGAGAACGCTAGCCATTTGTTGCTTCGTCAAGCAACCTCCTGATCCATGTCGAGCATCACAGCGAGGGCGAGCAGTTGCTCGGTCAAGCAACTAGGATGGGGGCATGTCCGGCAACTCCGCAGAACCCCTTCGCCCCCTCAACCCCGACGAGGAAGCCCTGGTCCGCTCCCTGGGCCAGCTGATGTTCGTCCTGCCCCGGGCCATCGACGCCGACATGACCGGCGACCGTCAGCTGCCGCTGACCGAGTACACGGCCCTCCGGGTCCTCTCCGAGGCGCCGGGCCGGCAGCTGCGGATGCACGAACTCGCCGCGGAATGCCAGCTCTCGCTCAGCGGGATGACGCGCACCATCATCCGGCTGGAGACGCAGGGCCTGGTCGAGCGGGTCCGCAGCGAGCAGGACGCCCGCGGCTGGAACGCCGTCCTCACCGACGCCGGCTTCGCCCGGTTGGAAGAGTCCTGGCCGAGCCACCTGACCGCCGTGCGGCGGCGGTTCCTGGACCACCTCGAGGGCGTCGATCTCGTCCAGCTGGCCCGTGCGTTCCGGCAGATCGGCACGGCTGACTGAGCCGGGTGCGCTCACCCGCCGAGCAGCCGCGCGAACGGCGTCGGGTCGTCGTACGGGTCGGCGGGAGCGGGCGAGTCGCGCCGCTGGACCTCGCGGGCCAGCTCGCCGGCCGCCCGGTCGATCCGTTGCACCAGGGAGCCCTGGGCCGCGTCGCCGGCACCCCAGTCCTCCGGCGCCGCGAACACCCCGGTCGGCACCACGACCGCGCGCAGGTAGCTGAAGAGCGGTCGCAGCGCGTGTTCCAGCACCAGCGAGTGCCGGCCCGTCCCCCCGGTGGCGGCGATCAGGACCGGCTTGTCGATCAGGGCCGTGTCGTCGAGGACGTCGACGAACATCTTGAAGATCCCGTTGTACGAACCGGAGAACGTCGGGGTCACCGCGACCAGCGCGTGGGCACGCCGGACGGTGTCCTGCACCCGTTCCAGCTCCTCCGACGGGTACCCGGCCAGCAGATTGTTGACCAGGTCGTGCCCGTGGTCGCGCACCTCGATCAGCTCCACGTCGACCTCGGCGCCGAGCCGCTCCAGCTCGCGGCGGACCGCGTCGGCCAGCCGGTCGGCGAGCATCCGGGTCGACGACGGCTGCCGCAGGCCGGCGGACACGACGGCGATGGTGCGCTTCATCGAAGCTCCTCCCCCGCAGCGGCAACCGTCGCCGCCTTGAGCGAGGCGTGGGTCGGGGCGTCCGGGACGTGGGCGGGACGGCCCACCGCGAACTCCTTGCGCAGCACCTGCACGACCTCGCCCAGCATCTCGATCTGCTCCAGCACGGTCTTGCGGGGGACGCCAATGCCGTCGACGTTGAAGAGTTGGCGCTGGTAGTCGCCGCCGGCGTACTCCCGGAAGGTCAGGGTTCGGTCGATCACCTCCTGCGGGCTGCCGACCAGGAGCGCCGTCTGCCTCATCGTCTCCTCCAGGGACGGCCCGTGCCCGTACGCGGCGGAGTTGTCGAAGTACGGACGAAACTCGCGGACCGCGTCCTGGGAGTTGCGCCGCATGAACACCTGCGCGCCCAGGCCCACGATCGCCTGATCCGCCGGGCCGTGCCCGTAGTGCTCGAACCGTCGGCGGTAGAGCTCGACCATCCGCTGGACGTGCGCCTTGGGCCAGAGCAGGTTGTTGTGCAGGAACCCGTCGCCGTAGTAGGCGGCCTGCTCGGCGATCTCCGGGCTGCGGATCGAGCCGTGCCAGACGAACGGGGGCACCCCGTCGAGCGGGCGCGGCGTGGAGGTGAACGACTGCAGCGGAGTGCGGTAGCGGCCCTCCCAGTCGACCACGTCCTCGCGCCACAGCCGGCGCAGCAGGTCGTAGTTCTCGATGGCGAGAGGGATGCCGGCGCGGATGTCCTTGCCGAACCACGGGTAGACCGGGCCGGTGTTGCCACGGCCCATCATCAGGTCTACCCGGCCGTCGGCGAGGTGCTGGAGCATCGCGTAGTCCTCGGCGATCTTCACCGGGTCGTTCGTGGTGATCAGCGTGGTCGAGGTCGACAGCAACAGCCGCTCGGTACGCGCCGCGATGTAACCGAGCATGGTGGTCGGCGACGAGGGCACGAACGGCGGGTTGTGGTGCTCGCCGATGGCGAAGACATCCAACCCGACGTCCTCGGCCAACGTGGCGTACTCCAGCACGGCCTTGATCCGCTCGTGCTCCGACGGCATCCGCCCGGCCACCGGGTCCCGTGCCAGATCCCCCACGCCGAAGATTCCGAACTGCATCTGAAGTCGCCGCCTCACTCGTACCGGTTGTGCCTGACGCTCGTCAGCAACCCGGGACACACGCGGCAGATTCCTTGACCAGTCAAGTACTTACGTGACGGCGGTCACGTGGAGCGAGCGGGCGGCTCAGCCGGGCAGTCGGCCGAGCGCGACCAGGGCCCAGGTGAGCAGCCCGAACGCGCCGGTCGAGGCGACGGCCCGGACCACGTTGCCGCGCACCCAGGCAGCCTCGAAGCCCTCCCGCAAGCCGGCCAGGTCGGCGACCCGGTCGACGTCGCCGGCCTGCGCCAGCACGTTGTTGAGGGGCACGTTGACGACGGCCGTGACGCCGAGCACCACCAGGTACAGCAGCAGCGCGGCGACGATCCACGGCAGCACCGCGCGGTGCCCGGCGTCCAGGTGCAGTGCCGCCGCCAGCAGCGTGAACACCAACGCACCGCCGAAGCAGACGGCGAACCACCCGTTGAGGATGGACTCGTTGATCCGCTGCATGGCGAGCACCAGCGTCCGGTCGTCGGTGCGGGCCAGGCCCGGCATGACCGCGTACGAGAACGCGGTGAACAGCCCAGCGGTCAGACCGGTGGTCACGGTGGCGGCGAGCAGGCTCGCGGTTCGCAGGACACTCATCTCACACCGCCCAGACGCTGGTCGCGGCGGCGGCCCGGGCGTACCCGCTGAAGTCAGCTGGGTCGCGGCCGAGAGCCCGCCGCACGCCGTCGGTCAGGCTCGCGTTGCGACCGTCGAGCACCGTGCCGAAGAGGTACGCCAGCAACGCCACCGTCTCCGCCGGCACGCCGGCACCGCGCAGCGCGTCGGCGTACTCCGCCGGGTCGACCGGGACGAACCGGATCGGTCGGCCGCTGGCCTGGGCGATCTCCGCGATCGCGTCGGCGAAGGTCAGCAGACGCGGTCCGGTCACCTCGTACACCTCGCCAGCGTGGCCCTCGGCGGTCAGCGCGGCCACCGCGATGTCGGCGATGTCGTCGACGTCCACGAACGGCTCCGGCACGTCACCGATGGGCAGCGCCACGGTGCCCGAGCGCACCGCGTCGGTCAGGTCCCCCTCGCTGAAGTTCTGTTGGAACCAGCTCGCCCGGACCACCGTCCAGGTGCCACCGGCGTCGTCGAGCACCTTCCGGACGGCCTGTTCGGCCTGCTCGGCCTCGGCCTCGCCGCGCCCGGAGAGCAGGACCACGCGGTCCACTCCCCCGGCGACGGCGAGCCGGGTGAACGCGTCGACCGCCGGCACCGCCCCGGGCACCGCGAGGTCGGGCTGGTAGCTCAGGTACACCGACCGGACGCCGGCCAACGCGGCCGGCCAGGTGGCCCGGTCGGTCCAGTCGAAGGGCGGAGCGCCGGCGCGGGAGCCGAGCCGGACCGGCAGCCCTCGGGCGGCGAGCCGGGCGGCGACCCGGCGGCCGGTCTTGCCGGTGCCAACCAGGACGAGTACGGGGGAGGTTTCAGTCATGCCTCCATTGCACTGGCCGGCGAACGCTTCGACCATGCGTCACACCGTCGGGTGCATACGCAATCGTCTCGCGGTCGCGCCCCGGCCGGGTGTCAGCCTCGCCGACCCGGCCGGAGCGCGACCGGTGTCACCGGGCCGGCGCGTAGCGGGCCAGCGGATTGGTCAGCGTGCCGACGAACTGGAGGGCGGCCGACGGGTCGGCCAGGTCGATCATCTGCTGGTTGTCGCGCAGTTGCAGCCGGTTGAGGCAGGACAGCGCGAACTCCGGGGCGAACAGGTCGTAGCGGCGGGCCCGCTCGGCCAGGTGCGGCACCCGGTCCAGGTAGTCGGCGGCGCAGGCCGCGACCGTACGCCAGAAGGCGTCCTCGGCCAGCACTCCGGCCTCGACCAGCACCGCGTTGAGGTGGCGCAGGAAGCAGTCGACCACGTCGGTGAAGATGGTCAGCAGTTTGGTGTCGTCGGGCACCTCGACCCGGATCCGCTCCACCGCGGGCGGCAGCTCGACCTCGGTGCTCATCACCGCGATCTCCTCGGCGATGTCCTTGAAGATCACCCGCTCGACGGTGTCCCGCTCGTCGAGGACCAGGATGACGTTCTCGCCGTGCGGCATGAACGCCAGATCGTGGGCGTAGAAGCTGTGCAGCAGCGGGGTCAGGTAGGCGTCCAGGTAGCGGCGAAGCCACACCTCGGGCGCCAGCCCGGACCGGGCGATCAGCTCCGCGGCCAGCGAGCCGCCGTCGCTGTCCACGTGCAGCAGCGCGGCCATGGTGGTCAGTCGCCGGCCCGGCGCCAGGCCGGGGACCGGACTCTCCCGCCACAGCGCGGCCAGCATCTTCCGGTACGGGGAGGTGCGGTCGGTGGCCGCCTCGTACTGCCGGTGCCGGTAGCCCACCGCGGCCCGCTCCCGGATGACCGTCAGCCCGGTGCCGGCCAGCACCTCGTCCCCCGCGATCAGGTCCGCCAGCCAGTCGTTGATGGCCGGCGTGGCCGCCATGTACGCGGCCGACAGACCGCGCATGAAGCCCATGTTCAGCACCGACAGCGCGGTCTTCACGTAGTGCCGGCCCGGCTCGGTGACGTTGAAGAAGGTGCGGATGGACTGCTGGGCGAGGTACTCGTCCGACCCGGGGCCGAGGTGCACGAGCCGCCGCTCGGCCAGCTCGCCGGCGAAGGTGACCGCCAGCTTGTTCCACCACTGCCACGGGTGCGCCGGGATCAGGTGGTAGTCGGCGAGATCCAGCCCCAGGCCGGCCATCGTCGCGGCGAACCGGGCCCGGGTGTCGACGTCCAGCTCACCCTCGATCAGCGTGTCGTAGTCGAGGTCGGCGGCGCTGCTGAACGTCGAGTGGTCCCGGTGTGCGGCCAGCCACTCCAGTCGGACCGGCGCGGCGGCCTCCGGGGCGTACCGGTGGTACTCGTCGACGCCGAAGCCGAGCCGGCCGTTGTTGGCCACGAAGCAGGGGTGGCCCTCGGTCATCGACGTCTCGATGGTCTGGAAGTCCGCCCCGGCCAGCTCGGCGGCGTCCGGCGCGGGGCGGGCCAGCTTGTACGCGGTGCCGGCGAGGGTGGAGGTGATCTCCTCCAGGTAGACCGGAAGCACCCGCGCGGAGAGCCCGAGAGTGTCGCGCAGCTCGACGATGAGGTCGACCGCGTCGGGCGGCAGGGCGACCCCGTCGCGGTGCCGGGTGATGCTGTCCGGGTCGATCTGCCAGTGCGCCAGGGCGAACACCCGCGCGGCGAACCGGTAGGTGACCGCGCCGTCGTCGCTGCGGACCTCGTACCACTGCCGGTCGTCGGTGGTGACCGGGACGGGCTCCGGGGTGATCAGCCGTTCGTGGGTGAACTCGGCGAGCGCCTTGCGGACCAGCAGCCGGTTGGCCCGGGCCCAGCGCTGCGGGGTGAGATGCCCGACCGGGTCGACGGCGGCCGAGGCGGCGGCGGAGGACGGCTGGGTGGGGACGGCGGTGGCGGTCACGCCGGGGCTCCTTCGGTTCGGGTGGCGGCTGCGCGGTCTGTGGCGGCCCGGTCGGCCGCTGCCTGGTCGGTCGCGGCGTGGAACCGGGCCCGGGTGCAGACGCTCAGCAGCGCCTCCTTCTCGGGCTTGGCGATGGCGCCGACGACCTCGAAACCGACGGCGGCGTTCAGCGCGTGCACGGCGGTGTTGCGCACGTCCGGCTCGACCACCACCCGGCGGGTCGCCGGGTCGGCGAAGAGCCAGGCCATGACGGTGGTGATGACCGCCCGGGTGAAGCCGTGCACGGGGGTGCCGGTGGGCGCGCAGAGGAAGTGCATGCCCACGTCGCCGGGCTGGGCGTCGTACAGGCCGACCAGCTCGACGCGCGCCGGGTCGTAGCGTTCGGCCAGGAAGGCCGGACGTCCGTCGCACAGGCCGAGGTACGCGTCGTGGTGCGGGTGGGCGGCGATCCGCCGGTACTCCTCGGCCACCCCGGCCGGGTCGGCGTCCTGCATCAGCCAGAACGCCGCCTTCGGGTGGGTCACCCAGGCGTGCAGCAGCGCGGCGTCGGCGTCCGGGTCGAGGGTACGCAGCGTGAACTCACCGAGCCGGTCGTCGACGCGGGTGTAGACGACGGTCACGACGCCACCCCGGCGGGCGCGCCGAACTCCTGGAAGGTGATGCTCTTCTCGATCGGGTAGTGCTCCCGGCCGAGCAGCTCCCGGATGATCCACGAGTTGCGGTACGCGCCCATGCCCAGGTCCGGTGAGGTGATGCTGTGCGTGTGGGTGCCCGCGTTCTGCAGGAAGATGCCCCGGCCGGTGTGGTCGATGCTGTAGTTGCGGGCCACGTCGAATCGGCCGCGCGCGTCCCAGCGGATCCGGTCGCGCACCGGCGTGAGGAACTCCGGCACCCGGTAGTGGTAACCGGTCGCCAGCACCAGGCCCTCGGTCCGCAGGGTGAAGTCGCGCTCCTGCTCCACCTGACGCAACCCGAGCGTGTACGCCCCGTCGTGGTGGTCGGCGCCGGTCAGCTCGGTGTTGGTGAGCAGCCGGGTGTTCACCGGCCCGTCGACGCTGTGCGCGTAGAGCAGGTCGAAGATGTCGTTGATCAGGTCCGCGTTGATCCCCTTGAACAGCCCCTTCTGCTCGGACTCCAGCCGGTAGCGGGTCGCCTCGGGCAGCGCGTGGAAGTAGTCCACGTAGTCCGGTGACGTCATCTCCAGAGTCAGCTTGGTGTATTCGAGGGGGAAGAACCGCGGCGAGCGGGTCACCCAGTTCAGTTGGTAGCCGTACCGGTCGAGGTCGCCGAGCAGGTCGTGGTAGATCTCGGCGGCGCTCTGCCCGCTGCCCACCACGGTGATGCTGCGTTTGGTGCGCAGCGCGTCCCGGTGCTCCAGGTAGCGCGAGTTGTGCACCGCGTCGCCGGGCAGCGCGGCGACGGCGGGCGGCAGGTGCGGCGGGGTGCCGGTGCCGAGCACCAGGTGCCGGGCCCGGTATTCGACCGTCTCCCCCGCGGCGGTGCTGGCCCGCACCACGTACCCCTCGTCGGCGGGGTCGTACTCCACGGTGGTGACCGTCTGGCCGAAGCGCAGGCTCGGCAGCTTCGCCGCAGCCCACCGGCAGTAGGCGTCGTACTCGCTGCGCAGCGGGTAGAAGCTCTCCCGGATGTAGAACGGGTAGAGCCGGCCGATCTCCTTCAGGTAGTTGAGGAAGGAGTACGGCGAGGTGGGGTCCGCGAGGCTGACCAGGTCCGCGATGAACGGGGTCTGCAACCGGGCCGACTCCAGCAGCATGCCGGGGTGCCAGGCCAGGCTCGGCCGGGCCTCCAGGAACACCCCGTCCAGCTCGTCGATCGGCGCGGTGAGGCAGGCCAGGCCCAGGTTGTACGGGCCCAGCCCGATGGCGATGAAGTCGTGGGTGGACATCCGGCCCTCCAGGCGCGGGTTCGCCGGCATCAGCCGACGTGGCAGGTCAGGTCGGCGGCGGTACGGTCGTGCACGTACCGGCCGGCGTGGGTGGCGATCAGTTCGAGCACGTGCCCGACGTCGTCGAGAGTCGTGGCCGGGTTCAGCAGGGTGAACTTCAGGAAGTGCCGGCCGTCCACCCGGGTCCCGGCGACGAGCGCGGCGCCGGAGGCGGCCAGCGCCTCCCGGGCGTGCAGGTTGGCCGCGTCGGCGAACTCCCGGGCAGGGCCGGTGGGCAGGTAACGGAACACCACCGTGCTCAGCTCCGAGCGGGTCACGACCTCGAAGCGGGGATCCTCGCTGACCAACTCCCAGGCGTCGGCGGCCCGGTCGACCACCTCGTCGAAGAGCGCGCCGAGCGCGTCCGGGCCCATCACCCGCAGGGTCAGCCAGAGCTTCAGCGCGTCGAAGCGGCGGGTGGTCTGCAGGCTCTTGTCGACCTGGTTGGGGATCCGCTGCTCCACCATCCGCGCCGGGTTGAGGTAGTCGGCGTGGTAGGTGGCGTGCCGCAGCACCCGCCGGTCGCGCACCAGCAGCGCGCTGGAGCTGACCGGCTGGAAGAACGACTTGTGGTAGTCGACGGTCACCGAGTCGGCCCGATCGATGCCGTCGAGCAGGTGCCGCCGGGTCCGCGAGACCAGCAGGCCGCAGCCGTACGCGGCGTCGACGTGCAGCCACACCGCGGCTGCCGCGCAGACCCCGGCCAGGTCGGCGAGCGGGTCGATGGAGCCGAAGTCGGTGGTGCCGGCGGTGCCGACGACCGCCATGACCACCAGCCCGGCCTGCCGGCACCGCGCGATCTCGTCGCGGACGGCGGTCGGGCGGATGCGGCGCTGCGGGTCGGTGGGCACCGCGAGCACCGCGTCCGGGGCCAGGCCGAGCAGCTTGGCGGACTTCTGCACGCTGAAGTGACCGGCCGCGGAGGTGAGGACACGCAGGCGGGGCAGCAGGTCGGCGCGGGCCGCCGGGGTGGTCGCGGCGGCGCACGCCTCCTCCCGGGCCAGCAGCAGCGCATGGAGGTTGGACTGGCTGCCCCCGGTGGTGAAGACGCCGTCGGCGGTGGGGCCGAGGCCGACCCGCGCGGCGGTCCAGTCGATCAGGCGCCGTTCGATGAGGGTGGCCCCGGCGCTCTGGTCCCAGGTGTCCAGGGAGGAGTTCACGGCGGTGAGCACCGCCTCGCCGAGCAGTGCCGGGATGGCCACCGGGCAGTTGAGGTGGGCGAGGTAGCGGGGGTGGTGGAACCAGACGGCGTCGCGCAGGTAGACGTCCTCCAGCTCGTCCAGCGCGGCGTCCGCGTCGCCCAGGGGTCGGTCCAGGTCGACGCCATCGACCACGGGCGCCAGCTCGGCCGGGGTGATCCCGGTGCCGGGCCGGTCCACGGTGGCCACCCGGCGGGCGACCCGGTCGACGCCGTCGGCGAGTGTCCGCCGGTACTGCTCGACCGAGTCGCCGTGCAGCAGCTGGGCCCGCGCGACTGCCGGCGCGGTGGCCGGTGCCGATGGCGGCGCGGTGGTCTCGACGGGGTACGTCGGCAGGGTCACGGATGTCCTCCACGTTCTCGACGATGGGCAGCCGGAACCGTCCCCCCGGCGCGGTCGAGCGCCGGGGGCCGTGCTGCCTTCGATTGGGTCGCCGGTCAGGCGGTCATGGCGTCAGCTGATCTTCTTCGCGTTCCGGATGGCGGTGGCGAGGTTCTCCAGCAGCGGCGCGGAGCCGGCGTACGAGAAGCGGGGCACCGTGTCCCACGGGGTCACCTGGTTGGCCTTGACCGCCGGCAGCTGCTGCCAGGTGGGCTTGGCGGTGAGGTCCTTGGGCTGCAGGGCGGTGCTGCGGTTGTCCAGCAGGATCAGGTCGGCCGGGAACTTGCCGGCGTTCTCCCAGCTCAGCGCCTCGAAGTAGTCGCCGGCTTCGAGCTTGGTGGGGACCACGATGTCCACGCCCAGCTCGGCGAAGTACATCAGGTCGGTGCTCACCTTTGGGTTGGAGACGTAGAACAGGTCGGGGCTGCCGGAGCAGGCCATGACCTTGATCGCCGGGTTGGCCTTGACGGCCTGGCGGACCGCCTCGGCGCCGGCCTCGAAGCGGGCCTTCGCGTCGGTGACCTTCTTCGCGGACAGGTCCGCGCCGAGCGACTCGGCCAGCGCGGCGTACCGCTCGATGGGCTTGGTCATCGGCACCCGGGCGGTGGTGATCGCCACGCTCGGCGCCAGCGGCAGGATCTTGGTCTTGCTCTCGTCCGGCACGTACCAGAGGGCGTCCGGGTCGTACATGTGCGTGACCAGCAGCTCGGGGCGCAGCGCCGCGTACTTCTCCAGGCTGAACTCGCCCCACACGTTGCCGAGGATCTCCACGGCCTCGATGTTCAGGTCGCCGGCCTGCGGTTCGGCCGTGCCGTCGGCGCGCGTGGTCTCGCCGAACACGCCGACGAGCTGCTTGTCGAGACCGAAATCGATCAGTGCGGCCGCTACCCCCGTGAAGGCCACCACGCGGGTCGGACGAGCCGCCACCTCGATCTTCTGGTTGCGGTCGTCGGTGAACGACCAGGGGCCACTTCCGTTGCTGGCGTCGGTCTTCTGGGCGTCGTCCTTGCCACAGCCGGCGAGCAGGGCGGCCAGCGTGGCGGCGCCACCGGCGGCCAGCAGGCCACGACGGGAGAGGCGACGGGCGGACAGGGCATCGGGCATGGTGTTGTCTTTCGATCAGGGGACGGCCGGGGTCGACCAGGACGGCGGGGGTTAGGTTAGCCTAACCTCGTTCGTTGTCAACATCGGTACGTCGTGTCGCCACACCCCGGAGCCCACACTGGACGCCACACCCTCCGTCACCAGACCGGCACCAACCGTGCCAGCTGACCTGGCGGCACCACCCCTCGCACCACCGCCGGTGCGGCGCGGTCGCGACGCGGCCCGCGCCACCGGCCTGATCGGCGCCGTGGCGCTGCTCGGCGTGGTCCTGCTGCTCAGCATCGCGGTCGGCGCGAAGTCCATGTCACTCGGCGACGTCTGGTCCGGGTTGCTGCACCGCGACGCCACCGAGTACGCCGTGGTGCACCGGATGCGCCTGCCACGCACCCTGCTCGGGCTGATCGCCGGCGCGGCGCTCGGGGTCGCCGGCGCGGTGATGCAGGCCCTCACCCGCAACCCGCTCGCCGACCCCGGGCTGCTCGGCATCAACGCCGGCGCCTCCGCCGCCGGCGCCTCCGCCGCCGCCTTCCTGGGCGTCACGGCCATCGGCGGGTACGTCTGGTTCGCGCTGCTCGGCGCGGCGGTGGTCACCGCGCTGGTCTACGCCGTGGGTGGCGGACGCGGGGCCACTCCGGCCCGCCTCGCGCTGGCGGGCGCGGCGCTGAACGCCACCCTCTACTCGTACGTGAGCGCGGTGATGCTGCTGGACACCGCCTCGCTGGAGCGGCTGCGGTTCTGGACGGTCGGCTCACTGGCCAGTGCGGACTCCGCGACGGTGACCCGGGTGCTGCCGTTCATCCTGGTCGGCCTGCTGGTCGCGCTCGGCGCCGCCCGCCCGCTGAACGCCCTCGCGCTCGGTGACGACGCCGCGCGCGCCCTGGGCGC
Organism: Micromonospora sp. NPDC005161; assembly: GCF_053599855.1. Classification (NCBI taxonomy): domain Bacteria; kingdom Bacillati; phylum Actinomycetota; class Actinomycetes; order Micromonosporales; family Micromonosporaceae; genus Micromonospora; species Micromonospora sp. NPDC005161. Next base: position 46,825 of record NZ_JBSFYQ010000011.1, on the reverse strand, counting down.
CCGACCCGCGCTGATCCGGGCCGCCGTGATCGTCGCGGTCACCCTGCTCTGCGGCGCGGCGACCGCGGCCTGCGGCCCGATCGTCTTCGTCGGGCTGCTGGTGCCGCATCTGGTCCGCGCCCTGATCGGCCCCGACCTGCGCTGGCTGCTGCCGTACTGCGCGGTGCTCGCACCGGTGCTGCTGCTCGGCGCCGACGTGCTGGGCCGGGTGCTGGGCCGGCCGGGTGAACTCCAGGTCGGCATGGTCACCGCCGTGCTGGGCGGCCCCCTCTTCCTCTGGCTGGTCACCCGCGGACGGGTGGCCCACCCATGACCGTCCTCCGTACCCCGGGCGGGCTCTCGCTGCGCTTCCGCCCCCGCGCGCTGATCGTCGGGGCCGGTGCCGCGCTGCTCGCCGCCGGGCTGGGTCTGGTCGCCCTGGGCAGCGGCGACTACCCGATGGGCGCGGCCGACGTGCTGCGCACGTTGACCGGCGGCGGCACACCGGCCGAGCAGTTCATCGTCGGGGAGCTGCGGCTGCCCCGGTTGGTCACCGCCCTGCTGGTCGGCGCGGCGCTGGCGCTGGCCGGCACCGTGTTCCAGTCGCTGGTACGCAACCCGCTGGGCAGCCCCGACGTGCTCGGCTTCACCCAGGGCGCGGCGACCGGCGCGCTGGTGGTGGTCGTCCTCGGCGGCGGCAGCCTGGCGCTGGCCGGCGCGGCGGTGGCCGGCGGGCTCGGCACCGGCGTGCTGATCTACGCGCTCGCCTGGCGGCGCGGGGTGCACGGTCACCGGCTGATCCTGGTCGGCATCGGCGTCGCCGCGATCCTCACCGGGGTCAACGGCTACCTGCTGACCCGGGCGCCACTGATGGACGCCGCCCGCGCCGTGCTCTGGCTCACCGGCAGCCTGGACGGCCGGGGCTGGGCCAACGCCGGGCCGCTGCTCGCCGTCGTGGCCGTGCTGGCGCCGCTGGTGCTCATCGGCTGCGCCCCGGCGCTGCGAATGATGGAACTGGGCGACGACACGGCCAGCGCCCTCGGCGTGCCGGTGCGGCTGCTGCGCCTGGTGCTGCTCGCCGCCGCGGTGCTGCTGGTCTCGTTCGCCGCGGCCGCCGCCGGGCCGGTGTCCTTCGTGGCGCTGGTCGCGCCGCACGTGGCGAAGCGGTTGACCCGCGCGCCCGGCCCGAACCTGGTGCCGTCGATGGCGGTCGGCGCGGCGCTGCTGGTCGGTGCCGACCTGCTGGCCCAGCGTGCCTTCACCGGGCACCAGCTTCCGGTCGGTGTGGTGACCGGGGTGATCGGCGGCGGCTACCTGGTGTGGCTGCTGGCCATGGAACGCCGGGCGGGTCGGCTGTGAACACCCGCGACGCCTTCGAAGGAGCATCCATGCACCCCGGCAGTTCACGGCTCGGCGGCACCGCGCTGACCCTCGCCTACGATCGGCGCACCATCGCCGAGGACCTGACCGTGGCGGTGCCCGACCGGTCGTTCACGGTGATCATCGGCCCGAACGCCTGCGGCAAGTCGACCCTGCTGCGCGCCCTGTCCCGGATGCTGCGCCCGACCACCGGCGCGGTGCTGCTGGACGGGCGGGACATCCACGACGTGCCCGCCCGGAAGGTGGCCCGCACCCTCGGCCTGCTGCCGCAGACGTCGATCGCGCCGGACGGGATCAGCGTCGCCGAACTGGTCGCCCGGGGCCGGTACCCACACCAGGGGCTGCTGCGGCAGTGGTCCCGGGAGGACGAGCGGGTCGTCGAGGAGTCGATGGCCGCCACCGGGGTCGCCGACCTCGCCGACCGGTCGGTGGACGAGCTCTCCGGCGGGCAGCGGCAACGGGTGTGGATCGCCATGGCGCTGGCCCAGCAGACCCCCCTGCTGCTGCTCGACGAGCCGACCACCTATCTCGACATCGCCCACCAGATCGAGATCCTGGACCTCTGCGCCCGGCTGCACGAGGAGCAGGGGCGCACGCTGGTCGCTGTGCTGCACGACCTCAACCACGCCGCCCGCTACGCCACCCACCTCATCGCCATGCGCGACGGGCGGGTGGTGGCCGCCGGCGAGCCGGCCTCGGTGGTCACCGCGGACCTGGTGGCCGAGGTGTTCGGGCTGCCCTGCCGGGTGATCGACGACCCGGAGACCGGCACCCCGCTGGTCATCCCCGCCGCCCGGCGCCGGGCCACCGTGCCCGCCCCGGAGCCGGCGTGAACGCTGAGCGGTTCCGCGACCGGTGGGGTGTGCCGCACCTGCGGGCCGGCGACCCGCTCGCCCTGGCGACGGCGCAGGGCCGGGTGACCGCGTACGACCGGGCGTGGCAGATCGAGGTGGAACGGCACCGGGCGCAGGGCACCAGCGCCGCCTTCCTCGGCGCTGACGCGCTCGGCTGGGACCGGTTCGCCCGGCAGGTCCGGCTCGACGACACCGCCCGCCGCTGCCACGCCGCGCTCGACCCGGCGACCGCCGCCTGGGTGGGCGCGTACGTGGCCGGGGTGAACGCCGGCCTCGCCGCCGGGGCGGCCCGCGCACCCGAGTTCGCCGCCACAGGGCTGAGCCCGGGCCGGTGGCAGCCGTGGACGCCGCTGGCCATCTGGCTGGGTCACCACATCCTGTTCGCGGGGTTCCCCAGCAAGCTCTGGCGCGAGCACGTGGCGCGCCGGCTCGGCCCGGACGCGCGGGACCTGTTCGCCACCGACGGGCCGGCCGTCGCCGGCAGCAACGGATGGCTGCTCGCGGCCGAACGGACCGGCACCGGGGCGGCGCTGCTCGCCGGCGACCCGCACCGGTTCATCGAGGATCCCGGCGTCTACCAGCAGATCCGGTTGGCCTGCCCGGAGTACGACGTGGTCGGGCTGGCGATGCCGGGTGTGCCGGGCATCGCGCACTTCGCGCACGCCGGCGCAGTGGCCTGGGCGATCACCAACGCGATGGCCGACTACCAGGACCTGTACGCCGAGCGGCTGCGCCGGCAGGGCCCGGTGGTCGAAGCGCTCGGCCCGGACGGCTGGCGACCGGCACACACCCACGTCGAGACGATCGAGGTGGCTGGGGCGGACCCGGTCGAGGTCGAGGTGGTGGAGACCGAGCGAGGCCCGGTGATCGTCGGCGGGCCGGACGAGTCCAGCGCCATCAGCCTCCGCTACCCTCCCCGCGTCCGCGCCGAGCTGGGGTTCGCGGCGTTGCCGGAGCTGCTGCGCGCCCGGAGCGTGGCGGACGTGGACCGGGCACTGCGGCACTGGGTGGAGCCGGTCAACGTGGTGCAGGCGGCGGACACCGCCGGCGGGCTGCTGCACCGGGTCGCCGGCGCGGTGCCGGTGCGGAATCCGGAGAACGGCCGGGGGGTGGTCCCGGCCTGGCGGGCCGAGTACGCCTGGCGCGGCTGGTACGCGCCGCTGCCCCGGGCCGACGTGGCCGGCCGTGCGGTGATGGCCAACGAGCGGGGGCTGGCGGCGCCGCTGGGTGTCGAGTTCGCCCCGCCGCACCGGGCGCACCGGATCGCCGAGCTGCTCGACGCCGGCCACGCCTGGACGGCCGAGCGCCTGGCCGCCGTGCACACCGACACGTACCTGGCGTCGGCCGGTCCGCTGCTGGCGATCCTGGCCGGGGTGACCGGGCTCGGTCCGGATGCCGACGCGCTGCGTGAACGCCTGCTGCGCTGGGACCGGCGGATGGCCGCCGACAGCACCGACGCCGCGGACTTCGCCGTGCTGCGGTCGGCCGTCGTACGCCGGCTGGCTGCCCACCCGGCGCTGGCCGCGCTGGCCGAGCCGCCGGCGTACCCGGAGGTGTTCGCGCCCTGGCTGGCACTGACGCCGCGGGTCGGCTACGCGCTGTCGCACCTGCTCGGCGGCGCCCGGCTGCCCGGCGTGGACGTGGCGGCGCTGGTCCGCACGGCGGCCGAGGAGGTCGCGGGCGCGGCGGACGGGCAGGTGCGCTGGGGAGACCTGCACCGGTTGGCGCCGTGGCGGGCGCTGCCCGACCCGGACGCCGGCCCCGGCCCCCGCCTCGGCGGCGACCACGACTGCGTGCTGTCCACCTCCAGCGTGCCCGGGGTGACCCATTGGTGCTTCCGGGGACCGGCCGCGCGTTTCGTGTGGGACCTGGCCCGGCGGGACGACAGCCGCTGGGTGGTCCCGCTGGGCGCCTGCGGGGTGCCCGGCGACCCGCACCACGACGACCAGAGCCCGGCCTGGCTGGCCGGGGAGCTGTTGCCGGTGACCACGGGCTGGGAGAAGCTCACCGAGGAGCGTGATGAGCACTGACACCAGGACCGCCGATCGACACCGCCACCGGCGGGACATCCCCGCTTTTGGGCTGGTGACCATCCGGCCGGTGCGGCCCGACGAGGACGCCGACCTGTTGCACGCCTGGGTGACCCAGGAGCGGGCCCGGTTCTGGGGGATGCGCGAGGCGAGCCGTGAGCGGGTGCACGAGATCTACGCGTACCTGGACTCGCTGGCCACCCACCACGCGTACCTGGTGCACCGCGACGGCGTGCCGGTGGCGCTGGCGCAGACCTACCAGCCGGAGGCCGACCCGGTCGGCGAGCGCTACGACGTGCTTCCCGGCGACGTCGGCGTCCACCTGCTGATCGGGCCACCGGTGACGGTCGAGCGCGGCTTCACCGGCACGCTGTTCGGCGCGATCCTGGATTTCGTCCTCGCCGACCCCGGCCGCCTGCGGGTCGTCATGGAGCCGGACGCCCGCAACGACAAGGCCGTCGACCGGTTCGTGCGCGCCGGCTTCCGGCCCGGCCCGCTGATCGACCTGCCGGAGAAGCGCGCCCGGCTGCTCTTTCTCGACCGACCGGCGGCCACCGGCTGACGCCGGGCGGCGAACCGGGATCAGCGGGCGGAGGTTCCGAGGGCGACCAGCTCGGACAGCCGGTCCAGCTGATCGGGATCGGCCAGCGCCGAGCCGACCGCCACGACCCGTACGCCGGCGTCGAGGAACGCCCCGGCGTTGCCCGCGTCGAGGCCACCGGTGGCGACGAACCGTAGCTGCGGCAGCGGGCCGGCGACCGCCCGGAACCAGCCCGGTCCGAGGGAGATCGCGGGGAACGCCTTGAGCCAGGTGAGGCCGTGTCGCAACGCCTGCTGTGCCTCGGTCGGCGTGGCCACGCCCGGCAGGTGCGGCAGGCCGCGCGCGGCAGCGGCGTCGGCGACCGCGAGATCCAGGCCGGGCGCGACGGTGAACGCGGCCCCGGCGTCGGCCGCGGCCGCGACCTGCTCCACGTCGAGCACGGTGCCGGCGCCGACGATCCGGCCGCGCTCGGCGCCCGCCTCGACGGCCGCGCGCAGCGCCGGCACCGCGTCGGCGGTCGCCACCGGCACCTCGACCACGTCGATGCCAAGGTCCCAGGCGCGGCCGGCGAGCCGGACGGTCTCCGCCACCGGCAGGCCGCGCAGGATCGCCATCACCCGGGCCGTGCCGAAGACGTCGCCGAAGTCCGCTGTGCTCATGATCCACTCCATCCGAGATCGCTTGGAAGCCGGGCCAGGTCCAGCGGCGACCAGGCCTCGGCGGGGGCGTCCAGCAGCTGGTCGAACCAGGCCCACGGCGGCACCGGCGCGTTGTCGCCGCTGCTGCCCAACGCCTGGGCCGCGACCAGATGCCCGAGACGCAGCCGCCGTACCGTGTCGAGGCCGCGCAGCAGCCCGGCGAGGTAGCCGGCGGCGAACGCGTCTCCGGCGCCGACCGGCTCCACCACCGCCACCCGCGGCGCCGGGACGAAGACCGGCTCGGCGTCGCGGCACAGCGCGATGGCCCCCACCGCGCCATCCTTGACCACCACCGTCTCCGGCCCGGGCAGCAGGCGGCGCACCGCCGCCGGATCGTCCGTGCCCCACAGCGCGTCCGCCTCGTCCTGACCGACGAAGACCAGGTCGCTGCGGTCGGCGAGGTCGCGCAGCACCGACGCGGCCCGGTCGGCCGGCCAGAGCCGGGCCCGGTGGTTGACGTCGAAGCTGACCAGCGCGCCCGGCAGCGGCCGGTCGGTCACCGCGTGCTCGGCCAGTGCTCGACAGGGGGCGGAGAGCGCGGGGGTGATCCCGGACAGGTGCAGCACCCGGGCGCCGGCCAGCCGCTGGTCGGCCAAGGTGCTGGGGCCCATTCGGGAGGCGGCCGAGCCGGCCCGGTAGTAGTGCACCTCGGTCGCCGTCGCGCCCGGGTCCTTGACGTACAGCCCGGTGGGGGCCGCCGGATCCACAGTCACCAGATCCACCCGGACGCCGGCGGCGGCGACGTGTCGGACGACGGCCCGGCCGAAGGGGTCGTCGCCGACCCGGCTGACCCAGGCCGCCCGGTGCCCGAGCCGGGCGAGGTAACCGGCCACGTTGGACTCCGCGCCGCCGACCGAGACGGCGACCCGCTCGGCGTGCTCCAGTGGCTCGCCCGGCGCGGGGCACAGCACGACCATGGTCTCCCCCACCGTGGCGACCTCGACCGACGGGGAACCGGCCGGAGCGGTCGCGGAGTCGGGTCGGGCGTCGGGGGTCGGCACACGTCCTCCGGGCGAGGGTTCGGGGTGCGCCGAGCCTAGGCGCGTCGCGCGGGACGAGCAACTGCATCGCGACGAGGTCAGGGCAGCGTCAGCCCGTACGCGGCCAGCACCTCCCCGATCGGCTGGTAATAGGTGGTGCCGCCGGAGGTGCAGTTGCCGCTGCCGCCGGAGAGGATGCCGATGATCATGCCGGTGGCGGCCACGTAGAGCGGGCCGCCGCTGTCCCCCGGCTCCGCGCAGATGTTGGTACGGATCAGGCCGTAGACCACGTTGCCGCCGGCGTAGTTGACGGTCTGGTTGAGGCCGGTGACGGTGCCGCAGCGCACGCCGGTGGTGACGCCGCTGCGGCACACCGCCTGACCGACGTACGCGCCGCCGGCGCCGTAGATCGTCAGCAGCCCAGGGTAGGTGTAGACCGCGCTGGGATGGGCGATCCGGCCGGTGTAGCGGATCAGGCCGTAGTCGTTGCCGGGGAAGCTGGTGGCGGTACGGGTGCCGAGCACGGTGGTCTGCGCGCTGTCGGCGTACCAGGCGCTGGCGACGGTGGTGCAGTGGCCGGCAGTGATCACGTAGTAGGTGCTGCCGCTGCGCACGTTCGCGCCGAGCGAGCAGCGGCTGCCACCGCCGTAGACGCCCTGTCCGGCGGCGATCAGGGTGCGCAGCGTTCCGGGTTCCCGACGCAGCAGCGCGCCGGCCCGGTCGGCCACCGTCCGCAGCGCCGCCACCTGGGCGGGAGTCACGGTGTCGTCGACGGTGAGGGTCATCCGGCCGGTGGCCGGGTCGAGGCCCCAGGCGGTGCCGGGTGTGCGTACACCGGCCAGCGCGGCCACCGGGTCGGCGACGGGCGCGGCGGGGGCGGCGCGGTCGGGGACGGCGGCCTGCGCCGCGCCGGGCGCAACGAGCAGGAGGGCGGTCAGGACGAGGGCGACGAGCGGGCTGCGGAGCATCCGAACCTCCAAAGAGATCGAGATATATGGATGCCGTCAAGCATCGCCCGGCGGCTGTCGCCATGGCAACCACGCCCGGTCGCGCGCTTGACCAGGGGTCGGCGGGAATCGTCGATCCGGGGACGGGCCACGCCGTCGCCGCCGATAATCCTCGAAGGATGCGGCGGGAGGCCGGGCATGACCACCGGAGGCACCGCGGCGCTGGTACGCCGCCCGGACGGATCGGCCCGGGCCACCCTGCTGGAGCTGCTCTTCGACGTGGTCTTCGTGGCCGCCCTCGCCTTGGTCTCGAAGCTGATCGCCGAACGTGAATCCTGGACCGGCGCCGCGGAGGTGCTGCTGACGCTGACGGCCATCTGGTGGACCTGGTCGGTCACCTCGACCACGACCGAGTTCTACGACCCTGATCAGCGCCCGATCCAGGTCATCCTGATGGTCGCCATGGTGGGGTCGGTGGGGATGGCGGCGGCGCTGCCGATGCTCTCGGCAGGGCACGCGATGGTCTTCGCGATCGCGTACGTCACCACGCACGTGGTGCGCGGCGTCGTCCTGATCACCTCGTTGCACCGGCAGCGGCATGAGGCGGCCAAGAAACGGGCCACGCGGTTCCTGTTCTGGTTCGTGGTCTCCGGCGTCTTCTGGATCGCCGGGGCGGTGACCGGCGCGCCGGACTGGGGACTCTGGGCCGTGGCGATAGCGATCGACCTGTTCTTCGCGGCGGTCCGGTACCCGACGCCCTGGCTGGGTCAGGTGCCCATGGAGCAGTACGACCGGACCACCGGGCACCTGGGCGAGCGGTACCAGCAGTTCATCATCCTGGCCCTCGGCGACATCATCCTGGTGCCCACCCTGGAGGTCAGCCGGACACAGTTCGACCGCTTCCGGCTCACCGCCCTCTTCTGCGCCTTCGCCATCATGCTGCTGCTCTGGCAGGTCTACGTCTTCCGGGCCGGCCAGTTCCTGTTGGCCGGGGTCGAAGCGAGGCAGGCGTCCCGACTGGCTCCGTACACCCATCTGGTGATGCTGACCGGCGTGGTCGGCACGGCGGCGTCGTTCGACCTGGTCGCCGCCCGGCCCACGGGAGAGACGCCGGTGCGGTGGCTCATGCTGATCGTCGGTGGTCCGCTGCTGTTCGTGCTCGGGCGCGTCCTGTTCACCTGGTTGGTGACCAACAACGTGCCGTGGCGGCGGTTGGCCTGGCAGCTCCTGCCGCTGCTGGTGCTGCCGTGGGCCGGCGGCTGGCCGCCGCTGCTGGTCACCGTGGTCGTGGCGGCCGGGCTGGCCGGTCACATCCTGACCCCCGGCGGGGGTCGGGAGACCAAGCCGGGGCTGGAGTGGCGGCGAAGCAACGACTGACCCGCGACCGTCAGGCGAGGTGTCGGGTGGCCCACTCGGCGAGGTCCCGGGCGCAGGCGTCGACCGACTCCCGCCACGTCCGGGCCGCACCATCCCCCGCCTCGTCGCTGACCTGCTTGACCAGCCGGCATGGCACGCCAGCCTGGTTGGCGGCCCAGGCGATCGCGTACCCCTCCATGTCCACCAGGTCTGCGCGCTGCGCCAACCGGTCCCGTGCGCCGTCGTCGGCCACGAACGTGTCGCCGGTGGCCAGCACGGCGCCCTCCGCGGCCAGCGGGAGCGGCGCGCCGTACGTCTGGCCGGTGAGCGTGCGCAACAGGGCGGTGTCCAGGTCGTGCTGGAGCACCGTGGCGACCTCGTGGATGCCGGTCCAGCCTGGGCGCAACGCCCCCGCCGTGCCCAGGTTCAGCAGCAGGGCGGGGCGCGGGCCGGCGGCCAGCACCGCCGCCACGGCGCTGGCGGCGTTCACCTTGCCCATCCCGGTGAACAGCACCGGCAGCTCCGGCGGGAGGTACCGGGCCTCCTCCTCGACGGCGAGCACCACCAGCGGACGATCGAGCCGGACCGTACCCCGAAGAATCACCGCAGCATCGTACGGGCCGTCCCGGAGGCGGGCGTTTCGGCCTCGGCGGGCGTGCGCCCAGCCATCATTCAGCTGGCTCGCAACGCGCGCCCAGCCGGATGGGGCAGGCTGGCCCGGCGAGCCACCGGACCCGTCCGGGTGCGCCACCGCCGACACCGGCGACCGCGCGCGGACCGACGGCGGTCCGGTCCGCCGACGGAGAGGTGACGACGGTGTACGACGGGCAGGAGTTCCTCCGCGACGACCGCTGGTGCCTGAGCAGGCGAGCGCTGCTGAGCGGTGTCGGCGCGGTCGGCGCGGCCGGACTGCTGAGCGCCTGCGGCGCCGGCGACTCCCCCACCGGTCAGCCGGCTGCCACACCCGGCACCGTGCTGGCCCGCACCGGCGACGTGCCGGTCGGCGGCGGCACGGTCGTCGACGGTGTGCTGGTCGTCCAGCCCGAGGCCGGCACCTTCACCGCGTACGACGCGACCTGCCCGCACCAGGGCGCGCGGGTCGGCGCACCCCGGGACGGGGTGATCACCTGCCCCGCGCACAACTCCACCTTCTCGGCCAGCGACGGCGCCCGCCTCGCCGGCCCCGCCACGCGGGGGCTCACCGAGATCCCGGTCCGGGTCGAGGGCACGAACATCGTCCGCACCTGAAGATCGCGGCGGTTACTCGTCCACGAAGCTGTACAGGACGAAGTCCTTGTCGGCGCCGCAGGCGATCACCCGGGTGTTCCACGAGCAGGACGCGCTGCGGACGTCCTGGAGTTCGCCCAGTTCGTCGACCGCGCCCGACTCGGCCCACACGCCGGCCAGGACCCGGTTGTCCGCCACCGTGCTGGGCGCCTTGGCGAAGACCAGCAGGTTGCCCTCGTCGAGGCGGACCGCCACGCCGCGGCGGTCGCGCAGCACCGCCTTGCCCTCGGCGTCGAAGACAGTGACCGTCGACTCCGGGCTCTCCCGCTGGGCGAGCAGTTGGGCGCCGAGCGGGACCAGGCCGGTCGCGCCCGGCGCCGCCCACCGAACCGGGCTCTTACCCTCGGTCGCCGCCACCACCTCGGTGCGCTCGGCCTCGCTGTTCGGCACCTCCAGCAGGCACGCCCGCCGCTCACCGCAGGCCACCAGCTCCTTCGGCCGGCGCTGGTCGTTCCCGGCCCGGTAGAGAACCACGGGCGTGGCGTCGGAGTTCAGGTCGTACGCCAGCAGCTGGTATCCGCCGTCGTTGGCCGCCACGTAGAGCCGGTCCTCGTGTGCCACCACTAGGTCGTCGAGGTCCGCGACGTTGCCCCACTGACGCAGCACCGAGCCGGAGGCCATGTCGAGCAACCGCGCCGACCGGTCCGCACCGATCTGCACGAGTCGCCGCCCCTTGCTCGTCCACGGGTTGCGGGGCGTGCCGTCGAGGAAGGCCGGCCCGCCGGCCGCCCCATCGGTGCTGACCGGCCGGACGACGGTGCGACCGCCGCCGTACTGGTCGCGGGGGTTGGCCTCGGTCCACGTCTCGTGGCCGTCGCTCAGCCGCAGGCCGACCAGCCGGTCGCCGGCCCGGTCCACCAGCACCGCCACGCCGTCGGCGAAGTACACGCTGTCGTCGCCACGGATGGCGCGGTTCCAGCGCTGCGTGCCCAAGCGACCGTCGAGGACGGCCAGCTGGCGGGGGGTGCTGTCGCCCGGCGCGTCGGCGATGACCGCGACCGCCCCCGGGACGGCCACCAGCCCCGTCCAGTTGTCGGCGCTGACGTTGGTCGGCTTGCGCCACAGCTCGTCGCCGGTGCCGGTGTCGACGGCGACCACCTCGAGCCGTTTGTCCGGCAGCGGGTACCCGAGGTAGGCCCGATCCTCGAGCACCGCCGTCCACATGCCGCTCGGCCGCTCGGCGCCGGCATGCGGCCGGGACAGCACACTCAGCGGTCGGAACTCCAGGTCCGGATAGCGGTCGCGGAGGAAGTAGAGCGTCGACGCGGTGGCCACCCCGGCCAGGGCGAGCACCGCGGCGAGCACCACCCAGTGGGCCCGCCGCCAACGCGTCCCGGGGACGCGGTTGGGCGTCGGCGGCGGGGTGGCACCGTGGCCACCGACCAGGGTCGCCGGTACGCCCGCCGGCTCTGGTTCGGTCGGCGTCGGCAACCCCGGCCAACCTGACCCGGACGGCCCCGACGGCAGCGTCGACACCGACCCGTGCTGCGACGGCACGGTCGGGGCGGCCTCGGCGGGGACGGTGGGCGCGGTCGAACCGGCCCCAGCCGGGATGGTCGGCGCGGTCGAACCGGGCGCGGCGGGCGAGGTCGGCGCGAACGGTGGTCCGGCCGGTGACGCAGGGGCCTGCGTCGGTACGGCTGGCGAGGCTGGTGCCTGCGCCGGTCCGGCCGGGGCGCTCGGCGGGGCGAGCGGCGGTCCGGCGTACGCCGGCGCGGACAGTTGCCGGAGCAGCGGCAGGTCGGTCAGCGCTCCCTCGGCCACCGGCAACTCCGGCTGGTCCAGCACCGTCGGCGCCACCCCCAGCTCGGCGTGCAGCATCCGGGCCACCAGCGGGATCCGCGACGAGCCGCCGACCAGGAACAACCCGGCGAGCTGGTCGGGGCTGAGCCCGGCGGCGGCGATCACCTCCCGGGCCCGGTCGACCGCGCGGCGCAGCAACGGCGTGGCCACCCGCTCGACGTCCCCCCGGGTCAGGCGCACCGCCTCGGCCACGCCGGGCACGGTGACCGGCGCCACCGTCGAGCGGGACAGCGTCTCCTTGGCGCCCCGGACCTCGTCCCAGAGCCGGACCTGGTCGCGGCGCTGCGCCGGGTCCGTCGGGTGAATCAGCCGGGCCCACTGCGCGGCGTGCCGGTCACCGACCAGCTCGCCGACCCGCCGCACCAGCGCGGCGTCGAGATCCAGGCCACCGAGATCCGGCAGGCCACCATCGGCCACCACGCGAAAGCCGGAGTCCCCCCACGGGTCGGCGCCCTCGTTGCGCAGCACCGCGACGTCGAGCGTCCCGCCGCCGAAGTCGAACACCGCGATCGCGCCGCCGACCGGCACCGGCCGGTGCAGCACCTGCGTGTAGTAACGGGCCGCGGCCACCGGCTCGCGCAGCAGCCGGGTGCCCGGCGGCGTCGGCCCGGCGAGCGTGTGCTCGGCCGCCTGCGGCCAGCCGGCCCGCATGAGCGCGTCGCCGAGCACCTGGCGCCGCGTGGCGTCCCAGGCCGCCGGGCAGGTGACCACAGCCGGGGGCAGGAAGCCGACGGTGCCCACCGCGGCCCGCGCGACCGCCGCCAGCACCGCGGCGAGCAGCTCGGCCGGCGGGTACGAGCGGTCCCCGAGCAGCACGCCCGGCTCGTCCACCCGACGCTTCGGGTTCGCCTCGAACCGGGCCGGATCGGCCTGCGCCAACCGGCGGGCGTCCCAACCGGCGTGCAGCGTGCCGTCCGGGTCGGCGTACACGGCGGACGGACTGACCGGCTGACCGTCCATCAGCAGCGGACGGGTCCGCCCGTCCGGCCAGCGCAGCACCGCGACCGTGTTGGACGTACCGAGGTCGACGCCGAGGGCGAAGCCCTCGTGCTGGCCTGCCATCTACCCGATACCTCCGCCACGACGAGGGAAACCCAGCCCCGCATGGTACGCATCCGGTGCCGGCGAGCTGATCAGTCGGTCGGAGTCGCGTCGGTCCGGCCTACCCGGGTGCCTGTTCACCAGCGCTCAGGGGGTCGTACAGCGGACCCCGCGCACGGCGGTGACGGTGACCTCCAGGCTCCCGGCCTCAGGCCAGTGTCCTTCCGGCGACGGGGAGACCGGAAAGACCCGACGGTCGGTCGTGCCCACCCAGCGCTCGTAGACCGAGAGGAAACTTGGCACGCCGTTGACGTCCTTGCAGTAGTAGAGCCCGGCCTGCCGGTCGCCGCTGCTGTGCACGGGCGCCAGGTCCAACGGCTGCGTATTCCAGCCCGCGGCCAGGATGGCCGGCTCGTACATCTCGGCCAGCTTGTCCTGGGCGAAGCCCACGTCGAGCGCGAAGAACAGGCTGACCCTGGTGGTGGTGACGCCGGGACCCGCGTCGACGGGCTGTCCCTTGATCCGGGTGCTCTCGCGTTCGCCTACCTGCCGGCAACCCTTCTCGACCGCTGGTGGGCCGACCGCGAGCGCCTCCGGCGGGCGGAAGGCGAAGACCGGTTCAGCGAGGTAGGCGGCGAGTAGTTCATCTTCGTGGGCAGGTGGATGGCAGCCCTTGGCGAGCGGAGTCGCACTCGGGTCGCCGCTACAGCCAGCCAGCATGGCGAGCAGGCACAGCGCGGCAACGACACCCGACCGAACCGCTCGTGAAGCCATGCGCCGGGACCCTACCGGGCCGAGAGGCGGCCACCGCACTCGCGGCGAACCACCTGGTGTGGGCCGGTCCGGCGTGGCGTCAGTCGCCGGGGCAGCGGTCGGAGAGGGCGTAGCGGAGCAGGACCACGTCGCCGATCTGGCGGGCCTCGGCCAGCCGGGCCCGGCGGCCAGGGTGCCAGGGGAAGCTGCCCTCGCCGACGAACCGGGGCGCCCGGCCGTCGCCGACGAAGAACGGGGCGACCACCAGGTGCAGTTCGTCGGCGAGGCCGGCGGTGAGGAACTGGGCGTGCACCGTCCCACCCCCCTCCACCATCAACCGCCGTACGCCCCGGGCGGCCAGGTCGGCCAGCAGCCAACCGGGGTCGACCGGCTCGCCCGCGTCCACCACGGTGGCGAGTCGGCCGAGCCGTTCCCGGGTCTTCTCCAGCGCGTCGCTGGCGCAGTAGACGAGCCGGGGCGCGTCGCCCGCGGTGAAGAACCGAGCCGTCGGGTCGAGGTCGCCCCGGGCGGTCAGGGTGACCTTGATGGGCGAGGCCGGCCGCCCGCCCGCCACCCGCTCGGCCCGCCGCTCCGCCGCGCGCACCAGCAGCCGGGGATCGTCGCGGCGGACGGTGCCGGCGCCGACCAGGATCGCGTCGCAACTGGCCCGGACGGCGTCGACCCGGTCCAGGTCGTCCGCGTTGGACAACAGGAGCCGCTGGTCGGAGGCGTCGTCGATGTATCCGTCGATCGAGGTGGCGCAGCTCAGCAGCACGTACGGCCGCGCCAGCGCCGGCCGGCAGCTCATGGGGCGACGGGCCGATCGGGGGTACGCCCAGCGGGAGCCGCGTCCGCCTCGGTCTCCGCAGCCTTGGCCGCCTTCGCGGCAAGGTAGTCGGCGTTGGCCGGGGAGAGGAAGATGCCGGTGGGCACCCGTTCGGCGACCGCCACACCCAGGCGGGTCAGCTGCTCCGCCTTGTCCGGGTTGTTGCTGAGCAGCCGGATCCGGGGCACACCCAGGGTGGCCAGCATCTGCGCGGCGGCGGTGTAGTCCCGCTCGTCCTCGCCCCGGCCGAGCGCGACGTTGGCCTGGTACGTGTCCAGCCCGGCGTCCTGCAGGGCGTACGCGTCGAGCTTTGCGTACAGGCCGATGCCCCGGCCCTCCTGGCGCAGGTAGAGCAGGAATCCGCCGGCCTCGGCGATCCGCTGCACCGCCTCGCGCAACTGCGGCCCGCAGTCGCAGCGCTGGCTGCCGAACACGTCGCCGGTCAGGCACTCGCTGTGCGGGCGGACCAGTGGCGGCTCGCCGCCGTCGGCGAGCCGGTCCAGCGCGCCGGCCCAGTCGCCGAGGCCGAGGGCCAGGTGTTCGCGGCCGTCCACCAGGCCCTTGAACGAGAACACCCGGGTGGTCGTGGCGTAGCCGTCGGGAAAGGTCAGCGGCACCGTGACCTGCGTACGGACCGTGGCGACCGGCAATGCTTCGGGCATGGGACTCCTTTGTCCGGCGCCACCACCGTGCGGTGACGCGTACCGTCTCACAACCGGCTCAACAGCCGCTACCGGAGGCGGCTTCCCGACCGGGGGCCGGAGTCCGAGCACGCCGGGCGAGCAGCACGGCGGCACCCGGCAGGCTGGCCACCAGCACCAGTCCACCGTAGACGGTGGCGGTGGCGACCCCCTCGGCCGCGGTGAGGCCGGCCGCCCCGAACACCCAGGCGGCCACTCCCTCACGCGGCCCGAACCCGGCGATGTTCAGCGGCAACCCCATGGCCAACAGCGCGAGCAGGGTCAGCGGCAGCAGCCGGGACAGCGGGGCGTCGGAGCCGGCGGTACGCGCCGCCACCAGGAAGGTGGCCAGGTGACCGGCGACCATCACGGTGGAGGCGACCAGCACCCCGAACCAGGTCCGCCGGGCCAGCAGCCCGGCGCGGACGTCCGCCACGGCGGTGCGCAGTCCTCGTGCCGAGCGCGACCGGCCGGCCTGCGGCAGGACCCGCGCCAGCAGCACGGCTGCCAGCCCAGCGGCGACCAGCAACGCGACGGCGGCCGGCAGGTACGGCCGCACCGGCGACGGAAAGGCGGCCAGCACCACCAGGGCGACGGCCACCAGAACCACCTGACCGGCGGCACGTTCCCAGACCACTGCGCGGATGCCCCGGCTGACGTCACCGGCGTCCCGGCCGTGGCGTACCGCCCGGTGCACGTCGCCGAGCACACCGCCGGGCAGGGTGGCGTTGAGAAACACCGCGCGGTAGCAGTGCGCGACCGCGGTCGTGAGCGGCAGCCGTACGCCCAGGCCGCCGGCGACCAGGCTCCACCGCCAGGCCGCGCAGACCGTGGTGAGGACACCGATGAGCAGCGCCGCGGTCAGCGCCGGCGCGTCGATCAACCGCACTCCGGCCAGGAACGGGCCGGTGCCCACCTGCCACAGCAGGGCGGCGAGCAGGCCCACCCCGCCGACCACTCGTGCCCAGGCCCAGAACATCGGCGCCGGTCCTCCCTGAAGATCGTCCACTTGCCCTAGTGCACGTACCCGGGGCGCGAGCGGTTCATCCGCCGGCCAGGAGGTCCCGGTGGTCGACCTGCACCGTGAGCCGGCCGGCCGCCGCGTCGGTCAGCCGGCGCTCGGCGTACGCCCGGGCCGGGCCGGCCAGTTCCGGACGGTGCGCGCAGGCCGCGCCCAGCCAGCCCCGGAACCACTCGGCGGCCAGGTCCGCCTGGTCCGGGCCGAGCAGCCACGGGCTGGGCCGCTCCCGGACCGGGACGCCCCGGCGGGCGAACGCGGCGGCGGTGGCGGCGACGGCGTCCGGGCCGAGCAGCCGCCGGCCGTCGACGGTACGCCGCTGATGGTCGTTGAACGCGGCCTCGACCAACGGGTCCAGTGGGTCGGCCGGGGTGAGCCGGACCCGCCCGGTGACCGAGATCGCGAACAGGGTGGGTCGGCCGGCGTCGGCGCAGGCGGCGACCACCCGCTCGACCTCCTCGGCGGTCAGCATGTCCAGCAGTGCGGACGCGGTGACCAGCGCGCCGTCGGCCAGATCGGCGGCGGTCAGCCGGGTGAGATCGCCGCAACGGGTGCTGACCGTGACCGGTGCGCCGTCGGCGGCGGTGACCCCGGCCATGCCCTCGGCGGCCCGGGCCAGCAGGTCGGCGTCCCGGTCGTGCAGCACCCAGTGCTGCGGGCCGGTCAGTCGGGCCGCCAGCCAGCGGCTCATCGAGCCGGTGCCGCTGCCCAGGTCGTGGATCACGGTCGGAGCCTCGCCGGCCAGCCGGGGACGGACCACGTCCACCAGGTCCTCGGCGCGGGCCGCCGCGTCGGCGGGCTCGCGCAGCCGCAGCCAGTCGGCGAACGACAGGGTCTCCTCGACGGTCATGCCGCCACCTCCTCCAGCACGGCGGCGAGCAGCGCCGTGGTCACCGTCCAGTCGGTCAGGGTGTCCCGCCGGGCCAGAGCGGCACGCCGCAGCCGGGCCCGCAGGGCGTCGTCACTCAGCCAGCGGGTCAGCGCGCCGGCCAGCGCGGCCGGGTCGCCCGGCGGAACCAGCAGCCCGGGCCGGTCACCGCCGGGCGCCTGACCGAGCGCCTCGGGCAGGCCGCCCACCTCGGTACCCAGCACGGGCAGGGCGCGGGCCAGGGCCTCGGTGACGACCATTCCGTACGTCTCGCCCCGCGACGGCAACACCAGCAGGTCGGCGGCGTCGTAGGCGGCGTCCAGCGCGGCGCCGGTCAACGGGCCGGCCAGGCGGACCCGGTCGGCGACGCCCGCCCCGCCGAGCCGCTCACGCAGCCGGTGCACCAGCTCCGGCTCCCGGGCGAGCGTGCCGGCGCAGACCAGCGTCCACGACAGCCCGGCGAGCGTGGACAGCGCGTCCACCAGCACGTCGTGTCCCTTGTGGCGGGTGACGGCCGCCACACAGAGCAGCCGGTGGCCGGTGACCGAACCGGGCGCCGGCGGCGCGGGCGTCACCCCCGGCGGCGCGGCCCGGACCCGGTCCGGCGGCAGCGGGTGGCGGGCCAGCAGCCGGCGGCGCGTCCACTCGCTGGTGGTGACGACGGCCCGGGCGGTCGCCAGCGCGCGGGCCTCGGCCTCGTCGTCCAACGGCAGGTGCACCAGGACGACCAGGCGCAGCCGCCGGGCGTGCGGGGCGAGCAGGTCCGGAACGGTCGACGCGATCAGGCCGTCGAGCAGCACCACGGCGTCTTCCGGCGCGGCGGCCAGCAGCCGAGCCAGCTCCGCCCGGTCCGTGGGGTCGGGGTACGGCCACGCGCCGGGCACCGCGTGTTCATGCACCGACCAGCCCCGCCCGCCGAGGCCGGTGCAGATCCGCCGGTCGTAGGCGTTGCCGCCGCTGGGCGTGGCCGGGTCGTCGATGTCGCCGGGCAGGACGACGTGCACCGCACGGCCGGGCGAAGCGGGCCGGTCGACCGGCGTCGCCCGGCCCGCCCCGATCACAGCGACCGCTCGTAGCTGGCCCAGGCGACGTGCGACTCGTGCAGGGTGACGGTGATGCCGGCCAGATCACGCGCCCCGGCGCCCAGGTCACCGGCGTGCACCCGCTCGGCCAGCCGGTCGGCGACCGTACGGGCCAGCACCTCGGTGGTGGTGTTCACCCCGGCGAACGCCGGCTCGTCGTCGAGGTTGCGGTAGGACAGCTCGCCGACCACGGCGCGGAGTTGCTCGGTGGCCAGGCCGATGTCGACCACGATGCCGTCGGCGTCCAGGTCGGGCCGGCGGAACGTCGCGTCCACCACGAAGGTCGCGCCGTGCAGGCGCTGGGCCGGGCCGAACACCTCGCCCCGGAAACTGTGGGCGATCATCATGTGATCCCGAACGGTCACGCTGAACACGGTCACTCCCCGTCGTCGTAGGTGATGAGGTGGCAGAGCGCGGGAAGGTCACCCGTGCTCAGTCGAGCGAGGACGTCGGGCAGCTCCTCGAACCGGGACGCGCCGGTGATCAACGCGTCGAAGGCCGGATCGTCGAGCAGGTCCAGGGCGAGCGCCAGCCGGTCGGCGTAGCTGCGCCGCCCCCGCCGTGCGGGCGCGACCATGCCGACCTGGCTGCTGCGGAGGGTCAGCCGCCCCGAGTGGAACGCCCCACCGAGCGACACCTGCACCGGGCGGTCGCCGTACCAGCTCAGCTCGATCACCGTGCCCTCCGGCGCGAGCAGGTCCAGCGAGCGTTGCAGACCGTCGGCGGTGGCGCTGGCGTGCACGATCAGGTCCCGGTCGCCGGCAGCGTCGGCCGGTTGGGCGAACCCCACGCCGAGGGCGCCCGCCACCCCGGCGCGGCGGGCGTCGGTGTCGACCAGTTCGACCTGCACGCCGGGAAAGCGGGCGAGCAACGCCGCGACGCAGCAGCCCACCATGCCCGCACCGACCACGCTGACCCGGTCGCCGACCAGCGGCGCGGCGTCCCACAGCGCGTTCACGGCGGTCTCCACCGTGCCGGCGAGCACCGCGCGGGCGGGCGGCACGTCGTCCGGCACCGGCACCACCGCGGTGGCCGGCACGACGTACGCGCTCTGGTGCGGGTGCAGGCAGAAGACCGTGCGCCCGAGCAGCTCCGGTGGGCCCTGCTCGACCACCCCGACGCTGAGGTAGCCGTACTTCACCGGGCCCGGGAAGTCGCCCTCCTGGAAGGGCGCGCGCATCGCGGCGTGCTGGTCGGCGGGCACCCGGCCGGTGAAGACGAGTGTCTCGGTGCCCCGGCTGACCCCCGAGTAGCGTGCCCGGACCAGCACCTCGTCGGGGCCCGGGACGGGCAACGACACCGGCCGGATCTCCGCCGCGCCGGGCTCGCGCACCCAGCAGGCGTACGCCTCGCGGATCACCGTCGCGCACCTCACCTTTGCTCCGGGCCGAACCGAACGGCCACGTTTTCCGTGTTCCCTGTCGGGGTCGTCGATCATAAACACGGAGGTACGGTGCCCACGGTTCGAAGTGGTCCGATGATCGGGCTGAGCGCGCAACTGGTCGTGTTGGCGGTGCTGGCCGCCACGGTGGGGCTGGGTGGCGCCGGCTGGCTGGTCGGTACCGGCTACGCGGTGGTCACCTGTCTCGCGTTGAGCCGGGGCCTGCACCGGGCCGGCGCGTCCCGCCTGGGCCCGGCCGACCGGGTGACGCTGACCCGGGCCGTCCTGGTCGGCGCGGTCACCGCGCTGGTGGCGGACTCGTTCGGCCGGCCCGCGCCGGTGGGGTTGCTGGTCGCGGTGAGCGCGGTGGCGTTGCTGCTGGACGCGGTGGACGGGCAGGTGGCGCGACGCACCGGCACGGTGAGCGCGCTCGGCGCCCGCTTCGACATGGAGGTCGACGCGTTCCTGATCCTGGTGCTCAGCGTGCACGTCGCGCCGGTCGCCGGCGGGTGGGTGCTGGCCATCGGCGTGATGCGGTACGCGTTCGTCGCGGCGAGCGCGGTGCTGCCCTGGCTGGGCGGGTCGCTGCCGCCGCGCTTCTGGCGCAAGGTGGTGGCCGCCGCGCAGGGGGTGCTGCTGGCGGTGGCCGCGGCAGGGGTGCTGCCCGAGCCGTGGACCACGCTGGTGCTGGTGGTGGCGTTGGCTCTGCTGGTCGAGTCGTTCGGCCGGGACGTGGCGTGGTTGTGGCAGCGTCGGTCGGTGTCCCGGCGGGCTCTCCCGGTGCCGGCCGCGCCGGTGCGGACCGCGCCGCCGGTGCCGGCCGCCGCGCTGGCGCCGACCGTCCCGCCGGTTCCCGCGCCGGTGGCCCTGCCGACTCCGCTGCCGGTGGTCGCGCCGTCCACGGTGACGCTGCCGCCCCTGCTGCCGGTGCCCGCTCCCGCGCGGGCGATGGCGGCCCGCTCGGGCGGTACGGTCCACTCCGACTGGAGGCTGTGATGACCCTTCCCACCCAGGTACGCCGGCTGGCCGGCCGGTTCCGTTCGCGCCCTCCTGCTGTGGGCGAGGTGTCGGCGCGTACTCCCGGGTCGTTGGCCGCGGCCGGACGCGGCCCGGCGCGGCGGGTGGCGGGCGGGGTGGGCAGCGCGCTGGCCGTGTTGCTGGTGTTCGCCGTGCTGGTCGGCCCGGACCGGCTCGGCCTGCTCACGCCGGGCGCCCTCCTGCGCATCCCGCTGGAGGGGCTGCTCCTCGCCGCGCTGCTGCTTGCCCTGAGGGCGCGGCCCCGGCGGGTGGTGGTGGCCGTGGTCGGGCCGCTGCTCGGCCTGCTCGCCATCGTGAAGCTCGCCGACCTGGGCTTCCGTACGGCTCTCGACCGGCCGTTCGACCTGGTGCTGGACTGGCTGCTGCTGGACGACGCGTTCGGCTTCGTCCGTGACTCGGCCGGTCAGGCCGGCGCGGTCGGCACGGCGATCGGCATCCTGCTGCTGGTCGGAGCGCTGCTGGTGGTGCTCACGCTGGCGCTGCGGCGGCTGGCGTCGCTGCTGGTCCGGCACGAGCGGGTGGCGACCCGGGCGGTGGCCGCGCTGACCGTCGCGTGGGTGGCCTGCGCCGTCGTCGGGGTGCGCGTCGTACCGGGCGTGCCGGTGGCCGACGCCGGGACCACCGCGCTGGTCGGCGCGCACGCCACCCAGGTGGACGCACGGCTGCACGACCGGGAGACGTTCGGTGCGCAGATCAACGCCGACCCGTTCCACGACACGCCGGGCGACCAACTGCTGACCGGGCTGCGCGGTAAGGACGTCATCGTCGCGTTCGTGGAGAGCTACGGCCGCGACGCGGTGGAGGACCCGGAGCTGGCGCCGCAGGTCAACGCGGTGCTGGATGCCGGAACGGAGCGGCTGCGCGCGGCCGGTTACCACGCCCGCAGTGGCTTCCTCACCTCCCCCACCTTCGGCGGCGGTAGCTGGTTGGCGCACGACACGCTGTTGTCCGGCCTGTGGACGGACAACGAGGGGCGGCACCGCACCCTGCTGGCCAGCGATCGGCTCACCCTCAACGGCGCGTTCCGCCGCGCCGGATGGCAGACCGTCGGGGTGCTGCCGGCGGCCACTGAACCGTGGCCGGAGCAGGGGTTCTTCGACTACGACCGCTACTACGACACGGAGGCGCTCGGCTACCGGGGACCGAAGTTCGGCTACGCCCCGATGCCCGACCAGTACACGTTGTCGTTCTTCCAGCGGCAGGTCCGGGCCGACGCGGACCGCCCGCTGATGGCGGAGATCCCGCTGATCTCCAGCCACTCGCCGTGGACGGCGGTGCCCGAGATGATCGGGTGGGACGAGGTGGGCGACGGCTCGATCTACCGCGGCTCCGCGGTCGGCGAGGACAGCGGCGACCCTGACGACCGGGACGCCGGCCAGATCCGCGGCGGGTACCGGAAGGCCATCGCGTACTCGCTGGAGACCCTGATCTCCTACGTGCAGACCTACGGCGACGACGACCTGGTGCTGGTCTTCCTCGGCGACCACCAGCCCGCCCCGGTGGTCACCGGCGAGGGTGCCAGCCGGGACGTGCCGATCACCATCGTCGCCCACGATCCGGCCGTGCTGGACCGGGTGGCGGACTGGGGGTGGCAGGACGGCCTGCGGCCCGGTCCGCAGGCCCCGGTGTGGCCGATGGACACCTTCCGGGACCGGTTCCTGACCACCTTCGGGCCGTCGGCACCGCCGATCGCCGCGCCCCGCTGAACCCGGGGACCAGCGTGCTCGGCGATGACCAGCCTGGTCTCGTAGGCTCCGACAGTGGAAAGCAGTCGAGGGCGACTCATGGACCATTTGTTGGACGCGGCGGAGAACGCCTCGCCGGTCGAGGCGGTCGAGGCGGTCACCCGGGAACTCGGTGCGGCGCTGGGGGCACGTACCGTCGCGTTCCTGATCGCGGACCTCAGCGGCCGGGCGCTGGTCCGGTTGGCCCACGTGCCGCTCGATGGTGCCGGCGACGGGCGCCGCGACGGTGCTGAGGTCGCCACCGTGATGCCGTTCGACGGCGGCCCCGCCGAGCAGGCGCTACGCACCCAGGTGGTGCAGGTTGTCGCGCGGCCCGATCGGTGGACGGTGCTGGCGCCGGTGACCGACCGCGGTGAGGCGATCGGCCTGCTGGAGATGATCCTGCCGGACGAGCCCGATGCGCGGGCACTGGAGGAGATCGCCCGCACGGCGCACGTGTTGGCGTTCGTGGTGATTGCCAACCGGCGGTACACCGACCTCTTCGAGTGGGGGCAACGGACGACGCCGTTCACCCTGTCCGGGGAGATCCAGCGCCGCCTTCTCCCCAGCTCGTTCACGTGTGAGGCCAGTGCGTTCACCCTGTCCGGCTGGCTCGAACCCGCCGCCAGCATCGGCGGGGACACCTTCGACTACAGCCTCGGCCGGGACGTGCTGCACTTCAGCGTCACCGACGCGATGGGCCACGGGGTGGCCAGCGCGCTGACGGCCACCCTGGGCGTGGGCAGCCTGCGCAACAGCCGCCGCCGCGGGGTTGGTCTGGCGGAGCAGGCCGAGGCCGCGAACGCCGACGTGGCCCAACACGCCGCGGTGCCCGGCAGCTACATCACCGCGGTCCTCGGCTGTCTCGACCTGCGCACCGGGGTGTGCGCGCTGCTCAACGCCGGGCACGTGCCGCCGCTGCTGGTGCGCGACGGGGACACCCGGACGCTGGCGCTACCGGCCAACTTCCCGCTGGGAATGTTCGCCGAGACCGATCACCACGCTGGCGAGATCACGCTGCGACCAGGCGACCGTCTGGTGGTGGTCACCGATGGCATGCGGGAGCGCAACGCCGCCAGCCTGGATCTGCCGGCCATGTTGCGGTCGATCGCCGGTCTGCACCCGCGGGAGGCTGTCCGGGCGTTGGCCGATGCCGTGCTCGAGGTCAGCGGCCCGACTCTGGCCGATGACGCGACCCTGCTCATCCTCGACTGGCACGGCGGCCACAGCGAGGACCGGCGTACCAGCGCCGGCGCCGACCAGGCGCGTGCCAGCACCGCGCTGCCCGACTGACTACCCGCCCGCCGCGTCGTCCCTTGACGGCAGATCGGCTTCCGCCGCCGGGACACTGTCATAGACCTGGATGGCTCGATCCACCGAGGTGACCGTCAGCACGCTGTGCACGGCGGGCTGCACCGCGGCGAGGCACAACCGACCGCCGAGGTCACGCAACGCCTTGAACATCACCACCAACGCGCCCAGCGCGCTGGAGTCCAGGAAACCCACCCCGGCCAGATCCACCACCACCTGGCGGTCACCGGCGTCGATCAGCCGTTGCAGACCATCGCGCAACTGGGGGGCCGTCGCCATGTCGATCTCGCCGCGCACCTCGAGCACGGTGCAACCCCGGCCCGGCCGGTCCGACAACAGCAGATCCACAACAACCCCCAAGCCGATGATCCCCGCTTACCCTATTCTGCCGGCGGGCGAAACGCCGCCGCCGGCGTCGCCGAGCCGGCATCCTGACCGTTTCACCTCGGCAACACCCGGGTAGTGCCGATCACGGCGGGAGCATCCTGCCCCGGGGTGTGACACAGGAGTCCGGCGCGGGCCACGCGCGGGCTGAGGAGGAACTGCGCGATGCGCGTGACCATGACGCTGTCACTCCCGCGACAACCGTCCTCGGTGACCCGCGCCCGCCATGTGCTGACCACCCTGCTGAGCCTCACCGACGCCGCTGAGGACTCCGTTGACCGCCTGGCCGTGCTGATCACCGAGGCTTGCGCCAACGCGGTGATGCACGCCGACCCGGACAGCACCGTCGACATCACCATCATCATCGAGGACGACGTCTGCCTGCTCGAGGTCAGCAACCGCGGCAGTATCCCCAACGGCGCCGGACTCGACGCCGAGCTCCCCGCCCCGCTCACCGTCGGTGGTCGCGGGCTGCCCTTGATCGCCGCCCTCGCCGACACGGCGGCCTTCGTCGCCGGGCCACCGAACCAGGTGCTGCTACGCATCACCAAACACCTCAGCGAGGTACGCACAGCACCGGTCCGATGACCGGAACGCCACGCCGGCAGTCGAGGGCAGCGCGGTGGATCGCCTCGTTGGGCTTGAGGGAGTCCGATCGGACATCGCGATGATGTGTAGTCAAAGCTGAAAGGAAGCGGGCCGGGCCCTCGACGGGCGTCCCAGCCCGTGTCAGGTGCCGTACTCCCCGTGAATGCGGAGGCTGGGAAACCATGGGAGCACGAGGGTGAACCGTGGCGGCAGGCCGTGTACCTGTACCCGCGCAAGGGTGGCCGAGTACTCGTCATCACCGCGCAGTCTCGCGAGCCTGGCATCGCGGCCGCCCGCTACGGCGTGGAGTCGATGCTGGCCCTAACCTGAGACGAGACGACCCAGCCCTGCGGACGCACGCACATGCCGCGAACCGCTCGCTACGGCAAGTCGCGGCAAGCGGACCGCGCCGGCGGCGGGTCGTGCCGATGCGCGGATGCCAGCCAAGCGAGTGGATGCTGCAGCGCGGGTGCAGGCCGCCGCCGAGCCGGACCAGTTCGCCCAGCCCGCCACGGACGGCTTCTTCGGCGGCGCGGAGCAGCCACGGGCCGCGCATTTCCCCTGGGTGGACGACACCTCAGCATTCACGGCCTCGGCGGAGCGACTCCTCGCAGGTAGCCGGACGGCAGGCCACGAGGTCACTCCGCCCGGTTTGGTTCTAGCTCGCGTACGCCCGCATTGAAGTGATCATGGCCTGGTCGTCGAAGGTCATGGTGTCGATGACCTCTCTGGTGGGGCCCTCGGCTGGTGTGGCGCGGAAGTGGAACGCGGCGTGGTGGTCGGCGATCGCCACCATCACGAGTTCCATTGTCCGTTGCTCGGTGAGCACGCCGGCAAAGTGCTGCTCGATGGCCGTTCGGCCGGTGACCGGGGGTCCGCCAGCGGGGTCATGCAGGCGGGCATCCGGTGTGTAGAGATCTGCCAGTGCGGTAGCATCGGCGGCGCCGACGGCGGCGAGGTGAGCCTCGATGGTGGCCCTGATCTGCTCCGTGCTGGCCACGATCAACCGTCGCTTTCCGCCGAAGGACCCGCAGCCGAGGCAGGTCGCGCTTGCTGGTCGAGGACGACGCAGAGGACCCCGGTGTAGCCGGTCGTCGGATCTCCCTGCAGGTCCAGGATCATCTGCTCGCCGCCTTCGGCGAAGATGCTGTCGGTGGCGTTGGTGGTGTCGCGCTGCGGCCGGCCCCGATAGGGCGGGCGACTGAAAACCTCGTCGGTGACCGTGTCGGGAAAATAGACCTGCGTGGTCGCCGAGCCGTCGCCGAGGTGCGCGATGAGGTGGATGTGCACGGTGCGGCTGGCGTACCAGCCCGGGTAGATCGTGTTGAACCCGCACATCCCGCGCTCGTCGGTGCGCTGGCTGCCCCGCAGGTACGTCTCACCGGCGGCGATCACATCGTGCGGCACCGACTCCGAGGTGACCACCTGTCCCGGCCTCGCTTCGAATGGCTGGAAGCCGGAGTATCGGCCCACGTGGTCGGCCTGCCAGACCTCGACGAGGACATCTGCGAGGGGGGTGGTGGCGTCCGCCGCCAGTAGGCGTAGCCCGAGGCGCAGCGGGAGACCATCGCGGTCCTCGGTGATCTCCCGACGCTCGGGATGCACAGCTCGGTGGTATGGGCCCCGTGTCTGCTCGACGAACAACCGGCAGGTGACTCCGGTCGAGGCCAGTAGTTCGACGAGGTCCTCCTCCACCGTGCCAGTATCGTCCGCCGTTCGGTGCGGCGCCCGCGGTTCGCCGCCCGCACTCATGTGCCGCGAACCGCTCGCTACCGACCATGACGGAGGTTGTGGTGTCGGTTGTCCGCCCGTGCCGCGAAGTCCTTCGCTTGGCGTGACCGTTAGATCTCCAGCCGCAGCCCGGCCCATCGGTGGAGCCATCCCTTGACCTCCACGCGGCGCTGTACCTTCGCGCGGCCCGCTGCGTTGTTGAAGGCTGGAGAGGGGCGGACAACCATTCCCAGAAGGTCGGTCAGACCGTGGGAGGACACCAGGCGAACAGAGTCGCCCCTCAGTGTCACCGCGACGCACGTCGCCGTTTCGGGCCAGCGCGATATCGCGTCCAGGGCGGACGTGTAGGGCTCATCGCCGTTGCGCAGATGCATCCGTGCTTGATTACGAATCTCCCACGGCACCCCAGGCAGGGCCACTATGGCTTGGGCTTCGGCGCGTGCATCCTCGCGTGGGTCCGGCTTTTCCGGGTCGAAGTAGGCGACATCCACGTCGCGCTCCGGCGAGACTGGGAGGCCGCTGATCGCGTCCCAGACGCGGTTGCGTACGAAGCCGGCACCGATCCACCAGTCCGGTAATCCAAGCTCGGCCGTAGCCCGAAGGACTCTCATTGCTCCCGGGTCCGACTCGATCACGCCCACAACGTCCTGCGCGCTCATGACCATCGCAGGGACCCTAAACCAGCGGACGTGCACACCGCTTGCGAGGCGAGGGCTGAGGGCAGAGCGAGGTCACGTTCGCTAGCGGTTACCTCGGCGCGCGGGGCCACCGTAAAGATGGACACGGTTATCGACAACGCAGTCCGGTTCGCCGCGCAGGAACCGGTCGCATGCAACATCGCCGTTGCTGACATGGACCACCCAGTCCTCGTAGTACCAGCTGGGGTCGCACGCGCAGCCGGTCAACCGGAAATTGGCCCTATACCGGCCGACCTGCCCGTGGGCGAGGGTGAACAGGCGGGTCGACACTCCCGCCCGGGGAAACGCCGCCCCGCCGGGCAGACGCTCGACGGTTACCGCCGAGCCGTCGAAGGTGAGCCATAGAGCGAGACCGCGGGAGATGCTCACGCCACCGGTCCGTACCTCGCCACGGCGTTGGTAGCTGGCGGCCTCATCAGCCAGGACGTCGTGGACCACGACATCGCCTGCTGGCAGCGGCGCAGGAAGTATCACCGGGCGGTTGAGCCCTCGACGGGCGTTGGCCTGTGGAGCGCCGCGCCCAGCCGGGCTCCATCGCACGCGCACCCGCTGGATGATGATCACGCCCAAACCATGGCCCACGGCCACACGTCTCGCCAGCCGATATCCCGCTCATGCCTCTGACGGCTCGCTGACTATTCCCTGGCGGACGCGGCGGGGCGGGCGCGGACGTGCAGCCGCTCCCCCTGCGGCCCGAAGAGGTTGAGGACCTCGGTGGTGCCGGGGCCGGGGTTGATCACCCGGTGTGGCGTACGCGTGTCGAACTCGGCAACCTCGCCCGGGGTCAGCGTCAGGTCGTGCTCGCCGAGCAGCAGGCGCAACTGGCCGGAGAGCACGTAGATCCACTCGTACCCCTCGTGGGTCTGCTGGGTCAGCTCCCCGGTGGGCGTATTCGGCGGGAGGATCTGCTTGAACGCCTGCAGACCGCCCGGTCGGCGGGTCAGCGGCAGGAACGTCACGCCGTGCTGGACGATCGGCTTGGGACGGACCCGTGGGTCGCCGGTGGCCGGGGCGTCCACCAGCTCGTCCAGCGGGACCTGGTAGGCGCGGGCCAGCGGGAGCAGCAGCTCCAGGGTGGGCCGGCGGCCACCGGATTCCAGCCGGGACAGGGTGCTCACCGAGATGCCGGTCAGGTCGGCGAGCTGGGCCAGGGTGGTCCCGCGCTGCTGGCGCAGGGCGCGCAGCCGTGGGCCGACCGCGGCCAGCGCCGCGCTGTCGTCGTTTGCCATAACGGCAAGGATAGTTGCCGCCTGGCCGACGGCGACGGATGGTGGGCTCAGCCGACAACAAGGGGAGACTCCGGTGGACGAGACATATGACGTGGTGGTGGTGGGCGGCGGCGCCGCGGGGCTCAGCGGAGCCCTGGCGCTGAGCCGAGCCCGACGGTCCGTGCTGGTGATCGACTCCGGTGAACCGCGCAACGCGCCGGCCGACCACGTTCACAACTACCTGGCACGCGAGGGGACGCCGCCGGGCGAGCTGGTCGCGGTCGGGCGCGCCGAGGTCGCCGGGTACGGCGGAAAGTTCCTGGACGGGCGGGTGGCGGCGGCGACCCGGGACGACGACGGGTTCCGCCTCGGCCTCGACGACGGGCGCGCGGTGCGGGCCCGGCGGCTGCTGGTGGCCACCGGGCTCAGCGACGAGCTGCCCGACGTGCCCGGGGTGGCGCAGCGGTGGGGGCGCGACGTGCTGCACTGCCCGTACTGCCACGGGTGGGAGGTCCAGGACCGGCGGATCGGGATCCTGGCCACCGGGCCACTGGCCGTGCACCAAGCCGAGATGTGGCGGCAGTGGAGTTCGGACGTGCTGCTCCTGCTGCACGACGCCCCGGCGCCCGACGAGGAGACCGCCGAGCGGCTCGCCGCCCGGAGCATCGCCGTGGTGCCCGGGCCGGTGGCCGGGCTGGAGGTCACCGGGGATGCGCTGACCGGCGTCCGCCTCGCCTCCGGCCGGGTGGTGGCGCTCGACGCGGTGGTGGTCGCGGCGCGGCCGGTCCCCCGCGCGGGAATGCTGGTCGGGCTGGGTCTGGCCGCGGAGGAGGTGACGATGGGCGGGCAGGTGATCGGCACCCAGATCCCGGCCGACGCCACCGGGGCGACGACCGTCCCGGGCATGTGGGTGGCCGGCAACGTCGCCGATGTCCGCGGCCAGGTCATCGCGGCCGCCGCGGCCGGCCTCACCGCCGGGGCGGCGATCAACGCCGATCTGATCGCCGAGGAGACCCGCGACGCGGTGACCGCGTACCGGCAGGTGCTGGCCACGGCCTTCGAGGAGCCGGCGTGGGAGGAGCGCTACCGGTCCCGGCCGGCGGTGTGGAGCGGTCGGCCGAACCCGCAGCTGGTCACCGAGGCCACCGACCTGACCCCGGGACGGGCGCTCGACGTGGGCAGCGGCGAGGGCGCCGACGCGGTGTGGTTGGCCGACCGTGGCTGGCGGGTGACGGCGGTGGACATCTCCACCACCGCGCTGGGTAGGGCCGCCGGGCACGCCGAGGCTGCCGGCGTCGGTGAGCGCATCGAGTGGACGCACGCCGACCTGCGCGAGAAGCCACCCGCCGAGGAGGCGTACGACCTGGTGTCCGCGCAGTTCATGCACCTGCCACCGGCGCAGCGGCGGGAGCTGTTCGCCCGGCTGGCCGCCGCGGTGGCTCCGGGCGGCACCCTGCTGATCGTCGGGCACCACCCGTCGGACCTGTGGACGTCGGCGCACCGGATGCACCTGCCGGACATGATGTACACCGCCGAGGACGTGGCCGCCGCACTGGACCCGGCGCACTGGGAGGTGCGCACCGCCGAGGCCCGCCCCCGCCCAGCCACCGACCCGGAAGGCAGGAACATCACCCTGCACGACGCGGTCCTCGTCGCCCGCCGCCGCTGAACCACCAACCCGCGTCGATCATGAAGTTGTGCTGGGTGACAAGAGCCGCGGATCAGGGTCTTCCGGGCACCACGACTCCATGATCGACCGAGGAAGGGAGGGTCGGCCGGGCAGAGACGGGGCGGGACTTCGCACCGGGCCGCCTCGGCGGTAGCGTTGCGCCACACTCACGGCCCGCGGGGCGGTAGACCGCCGGCCCTGGCGCCCCGATCGTACGGAGGATGGCGCATGTCCATCGGCGCTGAGCCGCTCGCAGCACGCGACGACGCGGCCTCGCGGCCGAGCTTCGAGCTCACGCTGCGCGGCTACGACAAACGCCAGGTCGACCGGCACCTGGAGCAGCTCGACGGTCAGATCGCGATGCTGAGCGGGGAGCACGGGCGTTCCGCCGTCCGGGTCCGTGAGTTGACCGCCGAGGTGCAGCGGCTGCGCGCCGAGCTGGCCGAGCTGCACGACCAGCCGGTGCAGGTGGACCGCGCCTCGTTCCAGGATCTGGGCCCGATGGTCGGCGAGATCCTGACCCTCGCGGAGAAGCAGGCAGCCATGATCAGCGACTCGGCCACCGACCTGGCCAACGAGCTGCGCGCCGAGGCGGAGCGGATCCTCGCCGACACTCGCGAGCGGGCCGCCCAGGCGCGCCAGGACCTGGCCGAGGAGCTGACGGCCCGGCGCGCCGAGCAGGAACAGGCGCACGAGGAGCGGCGCGGCGTGGCCGAGGCCGAGCTGACCGCGATCCGGGAACACGCGGAGCAGCTGCGCGCCGACAGTGAGGCCGCGCACGAGCGCGCGCAGAACGAGGCGAAGCGGATCACCGAGCAGAGCGCGCAGCAGCTCAACCAGACCCGGGTCGCCGCCGACGCACTGATGAAGTCGGCGCGTACCCAGATCCAGCAGGAGCTCCAGGCGGCCCGGGCCAAGAGCCAGCAGGAGCTGGCCCAGTGGCAGGCCGGGATCGAACGCGACGTCAACGACCGCCGGAGCGCGGCCGAGCAGGAGATCGCCGAGCAGCAGGCGGCCGCTGAGCGGGAGCTGGCGGAGCAGCGCAGCGCGATCGAGCAGCAGATCGCCGCGCTGCTGGCCGAGGCGCAGCAGCACGTGACCGACCTGCGCAACCGCGCCGACGAACAGGCCGCCACGCACCAGGAGCAGCTCGCCGCCCTGCAGCAGGAGATCGAGGAGCGCCGGCAGGAGTCGACCCAGCTGCACGCCGAGCTGGAGACCGCCCAGCAGCAACTCGCCGAGGTGCGCGAGGAGGGCGAGACCCTGGAGAACGAGCTGTCCCGGTTGCAGCAGCGGCTGGGCGAGGTCCGTCGGGACCTCACCGCCGAGAGCGCCCGGCTGGACGAGGCCCGGCGGGCCGGAGACTCCGCCGAGCGGCACGCCAAGGACGTCCGCGCCCGGGTGCAGCGGGAGGCGAAGCGGGTGGCCGACCTGGCCGCCGCCGCCGTCATGGCCGCCGCCGCGGGCGGTACGGAAACCGCCGAGTACCCGATGGTGGGCGCCCGCTCCAGCGCCGAGCGACCGGTTGCCGATCGGACCGACGTGGAGCCGGCGGGTGGTGAGCGGCCGAGCGGCGGGCGGCACGGCGAGCGCGTGGACCGGCCCGGTGGCGACCACACCGGTGGCGACCAGTCCGGTGGCGGCCAGTCCGGCGCGGAGCGGGTCGGCACCTCGTCCACTACGGACGAGGCGGCAGCGGCTGCCGACCGTACGGCCGCCGCGGAGGGGACCACCGGCGACGCCGACCCGACCTTCACGCGCCCCGGCGACACCGCCGAACCGACGCCTGTGCCGTTCCTGCCCTTCGGGCAGCCGGTCAGCGAGAACGGTGCCGCCCGGCACTGAGCTCGAGGCGGGCCCGGCCGGAGTTGGCGGTTCTGCTCGGAACCGGGCCGATGGCGCACCGGAGCTGACAGGCTGGTCTGGCCGCCACGCAGAGGCGGCCGCATCGGCCCGGCGACCGAGAGGAGCACCCGGTGACCGACCGAGCGGAGGAGTTCGACCTGCTCGTCGTGGGTGGCGGCAAGGCCGGCAAGACGTTGAGCATGGACGTGGCCCGGTCCGGCCGTCGGGTGGCGATGGTCGAACGCGGCATGATCGGCGGCAGCTGCATCAACGTCGCGTGCATCCCGACCAAGGCGCTGGTGACGAGCGCGCGGGCGGCTCGCCAGCTACGCGGCGCGGCCGCGCTCGGCCTGGTGGTCGAGGGCGGTCGGGTCGACGTGGACCTGCTGCGCGCCCACAAGCAGGACGTCGTCGAGGGGATGGTGGCCGCCAACCGGCAGCAGTTCCTCGACTCCGGCCTGCACCTGGTGATCGGGGAGGCCCGGTTCGTCGGTCCCCGGACCGTACGGGTGTCGCTGGCCGACGGCGGCGAACGGTTCCTGCGTGGCGCCGACGTGGTGATCAACACTGGTACCCGCCCGCACCTGCCGCCGGTCCCCGGGATGGCCGAGGCCTCGGTGCTGACCAGTGACACCCTGCTGCACCTGGATCGGCTGCCGGCCCGACTGGTGGTGCTCGGCGGTGGCACCGTCGGGGTGGAGTTCGCGCAGATGTTCGCGTCGTTCGGCAGTGCGGTGACCCTGATCGAAGGTGGCCCGCGGCTGCTCACCCGCGAGGATCCCGACGTCGGCGACGCGGTGCTGCGGGTCCTGCTCGACGACGGCATCGACGTGCGCGCCGGCATGTCGGTCGCCCGGATCGACCGCAACGCCGACGGCACGGTCCGGGTGACGCTGGACGACGGCAGCCTGGTGACCGGGGACGACGTGCTGGTCGCGGTCGGCCGGGAGCCGGTCACCGACGGGCTCGGTCTGGACGCCGCCGGCGTGCAGCTGAACGACCGCGGCTTCGTGGCGGTCGACGAGTACCTGCGGACCAGCGCCGAGCGGACGTGGGCGGCCGGGGACGTCGCCGGCACCCCGCAGTTCACCCACGCCTCGCTCGACGACTACCGGATCATCCGGGCGAATCTGGCGGGTGAGCTGCGCAGCACCGCCGGCCGGCTCATCCCGTACACCGTGTTCACCACCCCGGAGCTGGCCCGAGTCGGTCTCACCGAAACCGAGGCGCGCCGCGCCGGGTACGACGTCCAGGTGGCCAGCCTGCCGGTCGCCGCGATCCCCCGGGCCCGCACCCTGCGCCAGACCGAGGGAACGTGGAAGGCGGTGGTCGACGTCGGGACCGACCAGATCCTCGGCGCGGCGCTGCTCGGCGCCGAGGCGGGTGAGGTGATCACCTCGGTGCAGCTGGCCATGCTCGCCGGGATGCCGTGGACCGCCCTGCGGGACGCGGTCATCACCCACCCGACCATGACCGAGGGTCTCAACCTGCTCTTCGCCTCGCTCCAACCCCGCCCGGTCCGCTAGTCGGGCTGGCCGGCGATCTCGGCGCGGACCCGGTGCTGGAAGGCGCGCGCCTGGGCGCCGGTGGGCGGCGGCCCCCCGTGCCGCGCGGCGACGGCCCGGCCGATCACCTCGGCCGGGTCGCCGGCGTCGATCAGCCGCTGCCCGGCCGCCACCTTGGACAGCCAGACGCCGTCGCGGTGGCGTACCAGGGACCGGCAGGCGCCGAGCACCGCGTCCTCCGCGCCGGGCGCGGGTCGGTCGTCCGGCGGCGTGGGCAGCGCCAGCCACCACGACAGCGCCTCGATCAGCAGGCGGCGCAGGTCGGCCGGGGCCAGATCGGCGAAGACCTCCCCCGCTGGCGGCCCGAGCAGCGGCAGGCCGCTCTGGTGCAGGATGCTGCGGTCCAACCCGTACCAGAACCGGCCGTCGGTCGCCGGGCGGTCGGCGGGGTCGAGGGTGCACCGGAACGGCATCCCGGAGCCGGTGTTCAGCTCGACCTCGAAGCCGGGCTCCGGGCTGCCGGAGGCGGCCACCTCCCGCCGGTAGGCGACCAGCTCCAGCCCGCGCGCCGGGCAGGGCAGCGCCTCGTGCCGCAGCCGCGCCACCAGCGCCCGCTTGTCGGCCTCGGTCAACGGCCCGGCGCAGAGCAGCGCCACGTCCACGTCGCTGCGGCCGGCCTGGTACGCGCCGAGCCCCACCGAGCCGGCCGCGTACGCGCCCACCAGGTGGTCGCCGAGCACGTCGCGGGCGGCGTCGACCAACTCGTCGAGATAGCGCCGAAGATCGGAATCCACGCCCCATCCTCACCGGTGGCCCGCGGCACCTCCGATCTGGGTCCCCGGTTGGCCCTAGCCGGCGTAGAGCAGCAGCAGGCCGGCGACGGTGTAGGCGACCATCAGCGCCAGTAGCGGGAGCTGGCCGGCCACGGCCCGGGCCCGGGGGAACAGGTACAGGGCGCGGTCGTGGGCGAGCAGCGTGCCGAGCAGGTGCCCGAGGATGATGACGGTGATCTGGAGGGTGGCCACCCCAGACGGGGTGACCAGGCCGGTGTGCGGTTCCCAGCCGGCGGTGCCCAGCCAGTTCGCGCCGGTGTCCAGGGGGTCGGAGAGCAGCGCGACGGTGCGCTGACCTTCCAGGATCAGCAGCGAGTAGTAGTGGGCCACCAGGTAGCCCACCGCGATCGGCACGATCGAGTGGGCGAGTTCGCCGGGCAGCCCGGGGGCGTCGGCGGGCCCGGCGCGGCCGATCCGGGTCGCCGCCCCGGTGGCGACGAGGTACGCCGCGGCGACGGCGGCGATGACCAGGAGCAGCCCGGCGCTGCCGGTGACCACCGGGGGTAGCCCGTTCTCCTGGGTGAGGCGCAGCCAGGCCGGCGCGTTGGAGAGGCTGTCGAACACGGTCGAGCCGAGCAGCACGATCACGACGGCGACCAGCCCGGGGCGGGGCCGCAGCCCGGCGATCCCGTCGAGCGGGTTGCGCCACACCAGCACGCCGTCCGCCGCCCGGCCGACCGGCGCGAGGTGGCCGATGAGCCCGCTGTACACCTCGAACGGGTCGGCCCGGTCGAACCAGCCCGCGCCGAACAGCGCCGCCCCGGCCAGCATGACCACGGCGTACCCGCCGAGCCAGGCGGTGATGACCGGCAGCGTGGCCCGGTCGGGTGCGACCAGTTCCAGCCAGACGAACCCGAACAGGGCGACGGCCGCTGGCCAGAGCCCCAGGCCGACCGGCAGCTCGCGGAGGCCACGCTCCGGGTCCCGGCGTGCCGCCAGCGCGGCGAGCAGATGAACGGCGCGCAGCGGGTTGACGGCCCGCCAGACGGGGCCGAGCACCAGCGACACGGGCACCAGCCCGACCCAGAGCAGCACGTAGAGCGCCCCCGCCGTCGGGTTGTCCGGGGTGTCCGGCCCGGCCAGCAGGCCCACGCAGAACCAGCCGGCGGCGAGCAGACCCAGCCCGCGCAGTGCCCACCGGAACGCGGGCGCGTCGACGAGCCGGGCCAGCGGCTCCGGCACCGGCCGTCCGCCGGTCGCGTCCCGGTCGAGCCGCGGCTCGCGCCACAGCAGGCCCAGCGCGAGGAACGTGACGACCAGGGCCAGGGCCGCGGCGACGACGAGCTGCGGCAGCGTGATCGGCAGGTCCTGGCGGCCACCGACGCCGTGCGCCAGCACCACCGGGGCGCCGGTCATGGTGCTCAGCGGACGACGAGCTGGAACAGCACCAGCTCGGTCTCGTGCGTCTCCACCTCGAACAGCCCGGTCTTCTCGGCGCGGAACTCCACCGAACCGGGCGTGCCGGCCGGCAGCCGGGCGCCCAGGTCGTAGCCGTGCACGTGCAGCTCGTCGGAGACGTCCGAGGTGACCGTGATCCGGACCAGCTCGCCCTTACCCACGGTGACCCGCCCGGTGGACGGGTCGACCCGCCGCTTCGCGATCGTCACGGTGATCTGCCGGTCCACCGCCGGTGTGCTGGCGCTGGCGCTGGGTGTCGGACTGCCCGACGAGGTCGGCGCCGTCGT
This sequence comes from Micromonospora sp. NPDC005161, assembly GCF_053599855.1. Classification (NCBI taxonomy): domain Bacteria; kingdom Bacillati; phylum Actinomycetota; class Actinomycetes; order Micromonosporales; family Micromonosporaceae; genus Micromonospora; species Micromonospora sp. NPDC005161. The sequence continues at coordinate 11,102 of NZ_JBSFYQ010000011.1, read as the reverse complement.
GGCGCTGGGCGGCACGGCGGCCGTCGCCGGCGTCGAGGGGGTGGCCACGGACGGGTCGTCGTCCCGCCCGCAACCGGTGGCGAGCAGGGCGGTGACGAGGACGACGGTGAGGACGACGGGAACGCGGGAACCGGGGGCACGGACGAACACGGGCGGACTCCGAACGACGCGGGGGACAGGTGTCGAACTGATCGTCGGGGAGGAGAACTCTACGTCTTGTTCGGCGGCGGGGAAATGACCATGATGAACGGATGCGATCGAGGCTGGTCACTGCCCGTCACCTCTGGAGCCGAGCGGCGGCGGCGCTGGCCGCGACCCTGGCGGTGTCGCTGCTGCTGCCCGCCGCTCCGGCGTCCGCGCACGGCCAGTTGGCGACGTCCACCCCGTTGACCGGCACCGTGGTCCGCGAGCCGCTGACACAGCTGGGGTTGTACTTCACCGAGAAGCCGGCCTCCAACGCCCACTTCACCGTCACCGGGCCGAACGGGTCCCGGGTGGACAGCGGCTGGTCCTACGGCGAGCCGAAGCGGCTGGACAAGCCGGTTCAGGAGTACTTCATGGTCAACGGCGTCTTCGAGCCGCGGTTGTACCACACCGGTTTCCCCGCCATGGTGTCCGTCGCGCACTGGCCGGCGAAGGGGCGGTACACGGCCAGTTATCTCTCCGTCGCCTCCGACGGCGAGGCGGTGCGTGGCACCGTCACCTTCAACTACCAGGGGGCCAGTACGGCGGCGCCGGCCGGATGGACGCCACCCACGGACGGGCCGGCGCCGGCCCTGCTCGCCCTGGTCGAGGGCAACCCGTCGGCGAGCCCCGGCGTGGCCGGCGCGAGCGCCGACGCGGGCGCGACCGCCGCCCCGGCGAGCGCGCCGAGCGGCGCCACGGAGGAGACGCGAGGCGGCGGGTGGCCACCCTGGCTGGTACCGGCCTTGATCGTCGTGGTGGTCGCCGCCGTCGTGCTGGTGGCGGCCCGCCGCCGGCCCGCCGCGCGTGGCACGTCCGCCCCGACCCGCCGGACCGCCGGTCCGGCCCGCAGATCCGGTACCGCGGCGCGCAAACCCGGCAACCGGGGCGGTGGTCCAGCCCGGCGCGGACGGCGGTAGGCCGGGCACCTTCGCACCGGGCATTCCGCTACACGCTGACCAACCTGCGGCCCACCGGCTTCCAGCCGAAGGTCACCGGGATGGACTGGCTGGCCGACGGCCGGCTCGTCATCTCCACCTGGGGCGGCAGCGACCAGTCCGAGCACCTCCCAGGACGGCGAGGTCTGGATCATGGGCAACACCGGCGGCGCGACCGGGCCGGGCACCGTGACCACCAAAAAGATCGCCGGCGGCCTCAAGGAACCGATGGGCCTCAAGGTCATCGACGGGGTGGTCTACGTCTCGGAGAAGCAACGGCTGACCCGGCTGGTGGACACCACCGGCGACGAGGTGGCCGACCAGCTCCAGACGGTCGCCACCTGGCCGTACGGCGGGAACTTCCACGAGTTCGCGTTCGGCCTGCTCTACCAGGACGGGTTCTTCTACCTGAACCTGTCGGTGTCGATCAACTCCGGCGGCGCGACCACCAACCCGCAGCCGGCCGCCAACCGCGGCACCACCCTCAAGGTCAACAAGGACACCGGCGCGGTCAGCCACGTCGCCGGCGGGCTGCGGACCCCGCACGGCATCGGCTGGGGCCCGGAGGGCGGCATCTTCGTCACCGACAACCAGGGCGGCTGGCTGCCCTCGTCCAAGCTGGTGCACATCAAGCAGGGCCGGTTCTTCAACCACTACCTGAACCCGGCCGGCCCGTTCGACGCCAACCCGGTCACCCCGCCGGTGCTCTGGATGCCGCAGAACGAGATCTCCAACTCGCCCAGCACGCCGCTGTACCTGACCAGCGGCCGGTACGCCGGTCAGTTCGTCATCGGCGACGTGACCTACGGCGGCCTGCAGAGGGCCAGTGTGGAGAAGGTCAACGGCGAGTACCAGGGCGCCCTGTTCCGGCTCACCCAGGGCCTGGAGGCGGGCGTCTCCGAGGTCAACGTCGGCCCGGACGGCGCGATCTACGTGGGTGGGCTCGGCGCGGGCGGCAACTGGGGCCAGACCGGCAAGCTGTCGTACGGCCTGCAGAAGCTGACCCCGACCAGCACCACCACCTTCGAGATGCTGGCCATGCGGGCCACCACCGCCGGGTTCGAGGTGGAGTACACCCAGCCGGTCTCCGCGGAGACCGCCGCCAACCTGGCCGCGCACTACAAGATCAAGCAGTGGCGGTACCAGCCGACGGCCAGCTACGGCGGCCCGAAGATCGACGACGAGACGCTGACCGTCACCTCGGCGACCCTGTCGACGGACGGGAAGAAGGTCACCCTCGCGGTCAACGGGCGCAAGGCCGGCCACGTCGTCCACCTGCGCTCGCCACGCCCGTTCACCTCGACCAGCGGGCAGTCGCTGTGGAGCACCGAGGCGTGGTACACGCTCAACGCCATCCCGGGCGTCACCCCGCCGCCGACCGGCGGGATCAACCTGGCGCTCAACAAGCCGGCCACCGCGGACAGCTCCTGCTCGGCGACCGAGGGCCCGGCCAAGGCCGTCAACGGCAGCGTCGCCGGCGGCAACGGCGACAAGTGGTGCTCGAAGGGCACGGCGAAGTACCTCCAGGTGGACCTCGGTGCCAGCTACGCGGTGAACCGGGTGGTGGTCAAGCACGCCGGCGCCGGCGGCGAGAACACCGCCTGGAACACCCGGGACTTCACGGTCGCCTCCAGCGCCGACGGCACCGCCTGGACGACCCGGGCCACGGTCACCGGCAACACGGCGAGCACCACCACGCACGACGTCACCGCGCCCGGAACCCGCTACGTGCGGTTGGCCATCACCGCGCCGACCAGCACCGGCGATCCGGCCGCGCGGATCTACGAGCTGGAGGTGTACGCGGGTACCGGTGGCGGGTCGGGCCGCATCACCGGGGTCGGCGGCAAGTGCCTGGACGTGGACAACGCGGGCACCGCCGACGGCACCAAGGTGCAGCTCTGGACCTGCAACGGCACCGGCGCCCAGTCGTGGAGCCGCGTCGGGGACACCTACCGGGCCCTGGGCAAGTGCCTGGACGTGGACAACGCCGGCACCGCCGACGGCACCAAGGTGCAGCTCTGGACCTGCAACGGCACCGGTTCCCAAGGTGTGGCAGCCGGAGTCCGACGGGTCGATCCGCAACCCGCAGTCGGGCAAGGCGCTGGAGGCCGCCGGCGCCGGCACCGTCGACGGCACCCAGATCCAGATCGGCACGTACGCGGGCGGCGCCCACCAGAGGTGGGTGGTCAGCTGACACTGGACGTGGGGGCGGGGTCTGACCGGCAACCCGGTCAGGCGCCGCCCCGGGCACCTCGGACGGTCGCGACGTCGGTCAGGGGCCCTGCGGCAGCGGCTGGGCCAGCTCCTTCAGATCCGCCGGGAGCTGGGACAGCGCGTCCTCGAACTCCCGGTGGCCGACCACCCGGTGCATGGTCTGGAGCACGGCCCGGGAGCCCCGCTCCGCGGTGGGTCGGTCGGTCCCCGCGCGCTCGGCGACACGCCGCAGGAACTCGTCGTAGCCGAACACCTCGGGCGCCTCGGCGACCTTCACCAGCAGCGGGCTCAACTCTGTGGCCAGGTGGGGTGCCAGCGTGGCCGCCTCGCCGCCGCTGAGCCGCTCGGTGAGGGTACGCAGAACCGCCTCGGTCAGCGGTCGCGCCTGCTCGGGCGGGACACCCGCCCGTGCCGCAACCTTGTCGACGAACGCCAGCTCAGCCATGCCCCCGCCCTTCGTTCCGGAGATGCATGGCTACCCGGGCCGACCGACGGCAAACCCGGGACCGGTCCCGGTGCGATCCGACGGCATGGGTGTCCGTTTTGCGGACGGGAGCGCTGTGCGAGCATGAGTGTCCTCTGTGTCTTCCCCCACCCCTCAGCGGAAGGACGCCCGTGGCAGAAACCGCCCCTGACCCGGCCACCGACGGCACCAAGATCGACACGAGCGTCCCGCACTCCGCCCGGATCTGGAACTACTGGCTCGGTGGCAAGGACAACTTCGAGATCGACCGGCTGGCCGGCGAGCAGGTCCGCGAGCTCTTTCCCGCGATGATCGAGACGGCACGCGAATCCCGCGCGTTCCTGTCCCGCGCGGTGCGCTTCCTCGCCGGCGAGGCCGGGATCCGGCAGTTCCTCGACGTCGGCACCGGGCTGCCCACCGCCGACAACACCCACCAGGTTGCCCAGCGGGTCAACCCGCAGAGCCGGGTCGTCTACGTCGACAACGACCCGATGGTGCTGGCCCACGCGCGGGCGCTGCTGGTCGGCAGCCCGGACGGGCTGACCCGGTACATCCACGCCGACCTGCGCGACCCGCAGGCGGTGCTCGGGCAGGCCCGCGAGCACCTCGATTTCAGCCAGCCCGTCGCGGTCATGCTGTTCGGGGTGATGGGCCACGTCGGCGACGACGACGAGGCGGTCGCCATCATCCGCGCCCTGCTCGACGCGGTGCCGTCCGGCAGCTACCTGGCGCTGTCCGACGGCACCGACACCAGCGCGGCGGTCGTCGAGTCGCACCGGCAGTACAACGAAAGTGGCGCGCTGCCGTACCACCTGCGCAGCCCGGAGCGGATCGCCCGGTTCTTCGACGGCCTGGAACTGGTCGAACCCGGCCTGGTGCCGTTCACCCACTGGCGGCCCGAGCAGGACGGCCAGCCGGCCGACCTGGACGGCTACTGCGCCGTCGGCCGCAAGCCCTGACCCGCGCCGACCCTGAGCGGTGTCCGGCGGGCGGGCTGCCGCCGGACACCCGCGACGATGGGTCGACGACGGGTTCTGTCGGTTGGTCCGCGAAGCACCGGCACCGTCTCGTACCGTGAGGTCGGACGGGGAATCCGGCTGCCCGAGGGCGGCCCGCGCCGCAGGAGGAGCCGATGGGAGTCGACCTGCCCGAGGTGATCGACCGGTACTTCCGGGCCGTCGGCGACGGTGACCTGGAGGCCTTCGTCGCCTGCTTCGCGGACACCGCGAGCGTGGCCGACGAGGACCGGGTGCACGAGGGACGGGCCGCGATCCGCGCCTGGCGGCAGCGGACGATGGCGACCTACTCGTACACCGCGGAGCCGGTGACCGTCACGCCGCAGGCGGGCGACTCGTACCTGGTCCTCGCCCGGGTGTCGGGCAGCTTTCCCGGCAGCCCGGTCGAGCTACGGTACCGGTTCACGCTGCGCGACGACCTGATCGGTGCCCTGAACATCCGCCCGTAGCGACCGTCTGATTGAGCCGGCAGGAGGAGACGACGTGCCGCGTGTCTGGCTCATCACCGGCAGTTCCCGGGGTCTCGGCCGGTCGCTCGCCGAGGCGGTGCTGGCCGACGGCGACCGGCTGGTCGCCACCGCCCGCGATCCGGCGCAGCTCGGCGACCTGGCCGACCGGCACGGCGACCAGATCCGGACGGTGGCCCTCGACGTCACCGACCCCGCCGCCGCCCGCACCGCCGTGCACAGCGCTGTGGACGCGTTCGGGAGCCTGGACATCCTCGTCAACAACGCCGGGTACGCCGACGTCGCCGCGATCGAGGACATGCCGGAGGACGACTTCCGGGCCCAGATCGAGGCCAACTTCTACGGGGTGGTCAACCTGACCCGCGCCGCCCTGCCGGTGATGCGCGAGCAGGGGCGCGGGCACATCGTCCAGGTCTCCAGCGTCGGCGGGCGGGTCGGCGGGCCCGGGCTGGGCGCGTACCAGCCCGCCAAGTGGGCGGTCGGCGGCTTCTCGGAGGTGCTTGCCAAGGAGGTCGCGCCGTTCGGGATCCGCGTCACCACCGTCGAGCCGGGCGGGCTGCGGACCGAATGGGCCGGCTCCTCGATGCGCACGCTGCCGATCAGCGAACCGTACCGGCCGGTCATCGAGCCGGTCGTCGAGCGGCTGCGCCAGGCCAGCGGCAGCCAGCCGGGCGATCCCGTCCGGGCCGCCCAGGCGATCATCCGCATCACCCGGGTCGACGACCCGCCCGCGCGGTTGCTGCTCGGCGCCGACGCCGTGGCGGTCGCCTCGGCGGCCGCCGAGTCCCTCGCCGCGTCCGACGCGCGGTGGCGCGAGCTGAGCGAGTCGATCGTCTTCGACCCGGCTCCGTGACCCTGCCCGACCCGGCGACGGCGACGCGGTGGGCACGATCGCCGCCGACTCTGCCGATGCCTGGCTCTGGCCGGGTCACCGGGGCGGGGCGACGGCTCAGGTGACCGTGACGGTGACGCTGTGCCAGCCGGTGGCCCCGTCCGGAAAGGGCGTGGCGCGGGCCTCGGTCTGCATCGCCCCGATGCCGTCGACGGCGCGGACCCGGACGGTGTGGCTGCCCGGTCGGGCGTCCCACCGGTAGGTCCACTGCCGCCACAGGTCCGCCGACGGGCCCGCGGCGAGCCGGGCCGGCTGCCAGCGGCCGTCGTCGACCTGGACCTCGACCGCGCTGATGCCGCGCCGCTGCGCCCAGGCGACACCGGCGATCATCAGCGGGCCGGCCGGGCGACGCGCGAACGGCTTCGGGGTGTCGATGCGCGAGGCCGTCTTCACCGGCGCGTCGGCGGCCCACCCGCGCCGCACCCAGTACGGGTCGACCTCGTCGAACGTGGTCACCCGCAGCTCGGTGAGCCACTTGCAGGCGCCGACGTAGCCGTACAGGCCGGGCACGAGCATCCGGACCGGGAAGCCGTGCTCCACCGGCAGGGGCTCACTGTTCATGGCGACGACCAGCATGGCGTCGCGGCCGTCGAGGATCGCGGTCAGCGGGGTGCCGATCGTCATGCCGTCGACCGAGCGGCTGAGCAGCTGGTCCTGCCCAGGCCGCAGGCCGGCCTCGCGCAGCAGCGGGGCGAGCGGCACTCCCGTCCACCGGGCGGTGCCCACGTACGGGCCGCCGACCTCGTTGGACACGCAGTTGAGGGTGATGTCGCGCTCGACCAGGTCGCGGGCGAGCAGGTCGGCGAAGCTCCAGGTGCGGGGCCGCTCGACCGCGCCGGCGAGCCGCAGCCGCCAGGTGTCGACGTCGATCTGCGGGACGGTGAGCGCGGTGTCCACCCGGTAGAAGTCGCGGTTGGCGGTAACGAACGCCGGACCGCCCTCAACCGCGACGTCGGGTGGCAGTGGCGGGGCCGGGGTGGCCGGGGGCGGGATGCGTACCGCCGACCCGGACCGTGTGCCGGCGGCCCGGCGCCCGCCGACGGCCTGCCCGCCGGTGGTCGCCGCCACGGCGGTGAGGGTGGCGGCGCCGGCGGTGGTGAGGAACTGCCGGCGGTTGAGTAAGTGGGGCCGTCCGGAGGCGACGGCTGGCCCGGGTCGGGCGGCGCGCAGCAGCGCGAGCAGGGCACCCGCGCCGGCGGCGACGCCGACGAGGGCGGGGACGGCGTCCGCCACGGTCGCGGCGGGGCGGGCGAGTACGGCGGCGACGCCGACAGCGCCCAGCCCGACGAGGCCGGTCAGACCGGCTCCGGTCCAGCGGATCGCGGCGATGCCGAGCACGACCGCGACCAGCACCAGGACGGCGAGCACACCACCGAGTAGGACGATCTTGTCGGCGGTGCCGAAGGTGCGGATGGCGAACGCCTTGACCGGCTGGGGTGCCAGGTCGATGGCGGTGGCGCCGACGGCGAGGACCGGATCTCCCACCGGGTCGGTGAGCGCGGCGGCGAGGTGGGCGACGCCCAGCGTGACGGCGGCGGTGAGCAGGCCGACGAGGGCGCCGGTGCGGTTGGGGCGCGGGACGGGGGGCCGCCCCGGCCGGGGGTCCACCGACCGGGGCGTGGTCGTGGTCGGGACGGTTCAGCTCTTCGGCATCAGCACGGTGTCCACGATGTAGACGGTGGCGTTGGCGGTGGAGACGTTGCCGCAGACCACCATCGAGGCGCCGTCGACCGTGAACGAGTTACCGCTGCCGGTCACCGTGACCTCGTCGCCCTGGAGGGTCTTGTGCGTGCCGGCCAGGGTGTCCGGGGGAGAGGTGGGTCGGCACCACGTGGTGGGTGAGGACCTTCTTCAACATGGCGTCGTCGGCGAGGACCTTGCCGAGGTCCGCCTTGGGGATCTTGGCGAACGCGTCGTTGGTCGGCGCGAACACCGTCACCCCCTGCGCACCGTTGAGCGAGTCCACCAGATTCGCCTTCTGCACGGAGACCAGGGTGGACAGCAGCGGGTTACCGGAGGCGGCGGTGGCCACCGGCACCTTCGCCATGGCCTGGAAGCTGCCCGCGTCGGCGGGATCGGTCGGCACCACGGCGCAGCCCGGCCCGAACTGCGCGGTCATCATCGACGAAGTAGCCGACGGCATCGGTGCGTCGGCCGAGGCGCTGGCAGCGGTCCCGCCGCTGGCAGTGCTGTCGGTGTCGCTGTCGCCGCAGCCGGCGGCGAGGGTCAGGATGGCGATCGCGCCGATGGTGACGAACAGACGCCGGTTCATTCGAACTCCTCAGGTAGGTGACCGCGGTGGTGCTCGTACCGGTGATTCGGTGCGGTCGAGCCGGCGGATGGGTCGGATCGTCGACGAGCTGACGGCACGCCCCCGATCGCCGCCGAACGGAGGACACGGCCGGCAGGCTGGTGGGTGACATGATGTGCCGACAACGGCTGTCACGACGAGGAAGGTGCTGCTGCCCGATGCCGCACTTCGAGGCCCGGACGTCCACGGCGCCCGGCCGGATCGTCGTCACGCTGTCCGGCGAGTGCGACCTGGCCACCCGGGAGGAGCTGACCACCGTGCTGTCCGCGGCGGTCCGCGGCGCGCCCGTCGTCGTGGTCGACGTGGGCGGGTTGCGCTTCCTCGACTCCAGCGGTCTGCACGGCCTGGTGACCGCCCACCAGACCGCCCGCGCCGCCGGTCGGCGGTTGTACGCCGTCAACGCCAGCGGGCCGGTCGCCGCCGTGCTGGACATCACCGGCGTCGGCACCCTGCTGCAACCGCCCGCCGACGACCCGCGGCTGGCGGGCTGATGGCGGCCGGCCGGCGGGAGACCCGGATCGTGGCCGAGCAGTCGGTGTCCACCCGCGCCCCGGACACGATGGCGTACCAGGTGGCGACCGACCTGCGAGCGCTGCGCGCGTTCGTCTGCACCGCGGCCCTGGCCCGGGGCCTGCCGCCGCACCGGGTGGAGCTGCTGACGTTGGCCGTCAGTGAGCTCGCCACCAACACGTTGCAGCACACCATCGGCGGCGGCCGGGTCCGGGTGTGGGCCGAGGCGGACCAGTTGTTCTGCGACGTCATCGACCAGGGGCCGCCGGTGCGCGCGTTCGGCCGGGACATGCCGCCGGCCGACGCGGTACGGGGGCGGGGGCTGGCGATCGTCGAGCAGGTCTGCGACGAGGTCGCCGTGCTGACCGAGCCGGAGGGAACGGTGGTGCGGCTCCGGCTGGGCCTGTGAGCCGGGCGGCTCAGGGCAGCACGCGTACGGCCAGCGCGCAGGTGTCGTCGTCCGGGCTGGGCTGGTGCAGCAGGTCGCGCAGACGGCCGAGGGTCTGCTCCCCCGGCTCGGCGGAGAGCGCCGAGAGCACCGACCGCACCTGTTCCAGCCGGTCCTCCTCGGGCGCGCGCCGCTCCACCAGCCCGTCGGTGTAGAACAGCACCAGGTCGCCCGGACGCAGTCGCGGGGTGAGCACCGGGTACACCGAGTCGTCGGCGGCGCCGAGCAGGAGGCCCGGCGGCCGGTCCAGCGGGCCGGTCCAGCCGTCGCGGGACAGCAGTGGCGCCAGGTGCCCGGCGCGTCCCCAGCAGAGCAACCGGGTCACCGGGTCGTAGACCGCGACCACCGCGGTCCCGGTGATCGCGAGCTGACCGCAGAGTCGGTTGAGGTGCCCGAGCAGCACCGCCGGGTCCCGGATGCCGATCGACAGCCAGGCCACCAGCGCGAAGCGCAGATGGGCCATCCCGCTGGCGGCGCTGAGGCCGTGGCCCGCCACGTCACCGACCGCGAGCACGACCGACCCGTCCGGCAGGGTCTGCGCGTGGTACCAGTCACCGCCCACCCGCACCGCGCTCTCCGCCGGCAGGTAGTTGACCATCGCCTCCAGGCCGGCCAGCGGAAACGGCTCGCGGGGCACCGGCTGGATCAGGTTCTGCAACTGACCGGCCAGCCGGTGCTCGGCCAGCGCCGTCATCTCCCGGGTGCGCAACTGGTCGCTGAGCTGCTCGATGGCGGTCCGCGAGTCCACCCTGGCCGTCACGTCCTGCACCACGGCGTGGATCTTCAACGGTGTGCCGTCCGCGTCCCGCGAAACGTCGGACAGAATCCGTAGGTACTTCACCAAGCCCGCCGCCCGGAACCGGACCGTCACGTCCGAGGAGGCTCCACTGTCCAGCGTCTGCCAGGCCGCCTCGCGCAGCATGTGGTCGTCCGGCAGCAGGGCGGCCGACTGCTCGGCTCGCGACAGCGGGCCCAGCGCCGGGTCACGCTCGAAGATCCGGTACATCCCGGGTGACCACTGGCTGACCCCGCTCGCCAGGTCGTACTCCGCCCAGCCGAGGCTGCCCAGCAACTCGGTGCGCTCCAGTCGACGCAGGTCCTCGTCGAGCCGTTGCCAGGTCACCAGCAGGCCGCCCAACACCCGGTGCACGTGCACGTCGAACAGCGAGTCGGCGACGACGCCGCTGCGCTTCTCCACGTACCGGAAGTCGGCCAGCCGGCCGGGCGACCCGGTGGCCAGCACGTCGAGGTACAGCCGCCAGAGCGGACCGTCGACCATGCTGGGGTACAGCTCGGTGAGCCGCGCGCCCACCCGGTCGGTCCCCCGGCCGTAGATGTCGTGGCCCTCGCCGCTGGTGGCCGCGATCCGGAAGTCCGCGACCGCCCGACCGTCGTCCGGCACCGGCAGCAGCCACGTGCAGCCGGCCGGAACGACCGCCAGGATCTCCCGCACGACCTCCTCGACCGGCCGCGCCGCCCCGGCGGCGTGCGTGGCACGCCCGCCCTGGTCCGCCATGCCAGCAGCCTAGCCACCGGCCGGCCCGCGGCCCACAGCCACCGGCCGGCCCGCGGCCCACAGCCACCGGCCGGCCCGCGGCCCACAGCCACCGGCCGGCCCGCGGCCCACAGCCACAGATCGGGAGAGCTCACGTCTGAACTC